>JAKAHQ010000054.1 GCA_021814855.1 Bacteroidota bacterium
AAGTTAAAGCCGGAGATATTCAGAAAGCCTGCCCGGATATTGAAATACTGAATCCGGATTTGCTTATTGCTCGCTTGACCCCCGATGCAAAATTAAATATGGAATTAAAATTCGGAATCGGCAAAGGATATGTTCCTGCCAACGAACAAAAAATTCCGGAAATGACTATCGGTACTATTCCTATAGATTCAATATACACCCCGATTGTTAACGTTCGCTACGACGTTGAAAATGTTCGTATAGGCGAAAGAAACGATTATGAAAAGCTTACAATGGAAATTGAAACGGACGGTTCAATTACTCCCGAAGAAGCTTTATCCGGCTCCGCAAAAATTTTGAAAGATCACGTTCAGCTCTTTATTAACTTCGACGCCGAACCGGAAGAAGAAAAAGTTGAAAACGAAAAAGACGCCGAGACCGAACGAATCAGAAAAATATTGCTTACCAATGTTGACGATCTTGAACTCAGCGTTCGTTCGCATAACTGTCTGAAAGCCGCCAACATTAAAAATCTATCCGAGCTTGTAAAACGCGACGAAAGCGAAATGCTTAAGTTCAGAAATTTCGGAAGAAAATCTTTGGCGGAATTAATTGAGATCGTCGAAAATTACGGTCTTGAATTCGGCATGGACGTTGACAAATACATAAAAGATAAACCAGAAAACAACTAGTATTTCCATAAGGTTGAATAATGAGACATAGAGTTAAAGGTAGAAAATTAAAAAGAACTTCGAGCCATAGAAAAGCAACTTTAATTGCTTTGGCTACTTCGCTGCTTAAACACAAAAAAATTACAACAACCGTTGCCAAAGCAAAAGAGCTCCGTTCGTTTGTCGAACCGATTATTACTAAAGCCAAAGCCGATTCCGTTGCCAACAGAAGATACGTTGCGGATATGATTAAGGACAGGGCAGTTGTTAAAGATTTATTTGGAGATATTATTACCAAGATTGGAGAAAGAGCCGGCGGTTATACTCGTGTTATAAAACGCGGACAAAGAAAAGGCGATGGCGCCGAGTTGGCAATTATAGAGTTGGTTGACTTTACCGGCATTGTAAAACCGAAAGCTCCTAAGAAAACCAAGGGCGAAAAAGAAACTCCGGTTGAAACAATTACCGAAACCAAAGCCGAAGAAGTAAAGGAAGAAAAACCGGCAAAGAAAGCGGCTTCTAAAGCAAAAAAGACGGCTGCAAAGCCAAAGAAGCAAGCGGCTCCTAAAACTAAAAAAGCCGCAGCTCCAAAAACTTCCACGCCCCAGAAAAAAGGCGGAAGCTGATAATTATAATTCATGAGTTAATTGAGAAAGAGTAATCGATTACCGGTTACTCTTTTTTATTTGTATGAAAAAAATCGAATTTGTTAAACCGGTATACAACCTTAAAGACCTTCCAAAGGATGACCTGCCTGCCATAGTTCTGTGCGGAAGATCAAACGTTGGTAAATCTTCCTTCATCAATTCGCTTTTCAATACAAAGATAGCTCAAACCTCGTCTTCCCCCGGCAAGACAAAGTCATTAAATTATTATTTGGCCGAAGGAAATTTTTACATTGTCGATTTACCAGGATTCGGATTCGCCAAAGTTTCCAAAAAGGAACGCGATTCCTGGCGGGAGCTGATTGAAAAATATTTCGCCATAAATCAAAATATTAAACTCGTTATTCATCTTATCGATAGCCGGCACGAGCCAATGCCTCTGGATGTAGAATTCAATTCGTTTCTTAGAACAACGGATGTTGCCTACATAGTTTTATTGAGCAAGGCCGATAAGTTGAAGCAATCCGAAATGGCTGCGGCAAAGAAAATTGTAAAAGAATACTTCCCGGAAATACTGATGAACCAGAACTGCTTTTTCTACTCCTCCGTAAAGGGAACAGGCAAAAAAGAAGTAACAAGAATGCTTTCCTCCCTCTTCCAAACATGATTATTTATCAAATCTTTATTATAATTGAACCCAAAGTTGTAAAGAATAAATAATTATCGGTTTCTCTTCATTAGCGCGTATAGAAGGTTTAATGGGCATCACTGAAAAAATAAGAAGAAGAGTTTTTATTTTTTTATTTATTCCTATTCTCATTGCCATCCCTTTTTTTACCGACGATATAATACTTAGAGCCATTACAGCGGTTGTATTAGTAATCTACGCCGCATTTATAATTTTTCTTAGGGATACTCTCAAATCCGAAAGCGCGGGCGAAAGCAGGGAATCGCAGCCGGACTTTTTTAATACCGAAGATTATGTCCCTCACGAGAAGGATAGATACGAAACCGATGCCGGCGAGGATTTCAAAATTATTTCGCCTACTAAAAATATAGAAATCATTACGGCCGAAAATTTTACTCCGGGAATTCATAGAAACAACAAAGATTTTTTCAAACCGCCGGACTTCAAAGAAAATTTCGATAAGATTGTTCACGAACAATTGCCGGAGGACGTTAACAGCGACGAGCAGTTCGGATTCGTACTAGAAAAAATTCTAAATGTAATTAAAGATTCGTACATGGCCCACACGGCCGCGTTTTTCTGGTACAACAAAAATAGAAAACGCCTTACGCTTGAGCGTTATGTTTCTAGCGCAACTCAAATCTCCCAGCAAAAATTCGATCTCGAAGACGATATACTTGGAAAGATTGTTCTAAAGGAAGAGCCCGAACTCTTAACGGATATTTCCGCCAATGCAGAAATTGACGTAATAAGGTATTACAGCGCGCCGCAGGGAATTAAAAGTTTTGTGGGCGTGCCTCTTTTCTACGGAAAATCTTTGACAGGTATTCTTACGTTGGATTCGAAAGTCCCGGACGCGTTCGGCATCGAGCAAGTTTATTCGCTCGGAAGAATGGTAAGAGTTATATCTGTAATCATTTCTTTATTCGAGGAAAAATTTGCCGAGTCGCAAGCCGAGCAGCGGCTTAAAACTTTGCTCGGAATATTAAGCGCCGATAAGAAATATGATTCGGAGGCGGATCTTTATCAAACAATTGAAAACTCGGTGCGAACGTTAATCGATTGGGATGCTTTTACTCTTATAACTTTTTATCCCGCCGAACAAAAATTCAAAAGCTCAAGGATCATTAATAAAACTTCGTTAAAATACATCGGCGAAAATTTGGAAGTAGAATTAAGCGGTACACTTGTGGGCAAATCAATATTAAGCGCAACCCCTGTTAAGATCGACGACACCTCGGTTTCGGAAGTGCCCCGCTTTGCCAAAACCGAAGACGTCAGCTTCGACGGATCCTTCCTCTCAATTCCGCTTGTGTACGACGATCAAAATTACGGCGTGCTGTGCTTTGAAAGTCTTAAGAAAAATGTTTACTCCAACAACGAAGTCACATATATTCGGAACGCTACCAAATTTTTTGCGTTCATGCTTCACTCTTATGCCACAATAAATATTCTAAAAGGATTGCTCTCGGTTGATGTGGAAACGAAAGCGCTGAACCAAAAATCTTTTATGGAAAGGTTTACCGTCGATTTAGTCCGCAGCAAGGAACTCGGCGTTCAAGGGGCTCTGGCATTAATCGGTATTGACGAATTCCTCGAACAGGAATCTCTGTTTGAAAGCAACCCGTTTCCCAAAGTGCTTAAAGCCGTTTCCCAAATAATTAGGGATGAGATGACGCCGCTTAATCTTTTTGGAAGGATCAGCGAAAAAGTATTTGCCGTGCATTTCTTCAACATGTCTCCTAAAGATGTTTTTCTCTGGGCGGAAAAATTAAGAATTAAGATTGCTCGGAAACCGATTGCCGTAGTTTCCAAACAGACGACTTTTACGGTTTCAATTGGAGTTGCTGCCACCACAAATAAAAATGATGTTGAGGAAATTATGCTTAACGCCGAATTGGCTCTTAAAAAAGCTCTTGAGAAAGGCGGCAACACTGTCAAAAGCATCAGTTAATTTTTAGAATGACCAAT
The DNA here is from genome assembly GCA_021814855.1 of Bacteroidota bacterium. The sequence continues at coordinate 3,915 of JAKAHQ010000054.1, forward strand.
GAATAACTTTATAATTATAGTGCTCGATGGAGTCGGGATTGGCGAATTGCCCGACGCTCATAAATATTCCGATGAAGGAAGCGATACTCTTGGCAACATGGCAAAAGTTGTTGACGGACTTCATCTGCCGAGTCTTCAAAAATTCGGACTGGGAAACATAAACCGGATAATGGGAATTCGCCCCGAAGATGAACCGCTTGCTTCGTATGGTAAATTAGCCGAAGTATCTGCCGGTAAAGATTCTACAACAGGACACTGGGAACTTGGCGGATTGAAAGTGGAAATTGAATTTCCTTTTTATCCCAACGGATTTCCCGAAGAATTGGTTGATAAATTTTTAGCGGCAACCGGGCTGAAGGGAATACTGGGAAACTATCCTGCTTCCGGAACCGAGATAATAAAAGAATTAGGCGCCGAACACGTTAAAACAGGTTTCCCGATTGTCTACACTTCTGCCGATTCGGTTTTTCAAATTGCCGCGCATGAAGAAATTATTCCGCTGCCGAGACTTTATGAAATATGTACAATTGCGCGTGAGAAAATTCTGGTTGGTAAAGATGCCGTTGGAAGGGTAATAGCGAGACCGTTTGTAGGTGAGGCCGGTAATTTTACACGTACAACCAACAGAAAAGATTTTTCTTTGGACCCTCCCTCACCAACAATTTTGGATTATTGTCTTAACGCCGGTATCGATACTTATGCTATCGGCAAGATAAATGATTTATTTAATTACAAGGGAACCAAGCACAAACTTAAAACGAAATCGAATAACGAAGGCGTTGACAGAATTGTTGAAACGTGCACAGATGTAAAGGGCTCTTTAATTTTTGCCAACCTTGTGGATTTTGACGTTTACTACGGACATCGAAATGATCCTTACGGATTTGAAAAAGCGCTAAGAGATTTTGATAGGCGGCTCCCGGAAATTTGCAGCTGCCTTGACGAATCCGACCGAATGATTATTACGGCAGATCATGGAAACGACCCGACCGACATAAGCACCGACCACACTCGCGAATATGTGCCGCTGCTGTATTACCGCAAGAATATGCCGGGAAAAAATCTCGGTATAAGAAAAACTTTTTCCGATGTTGCACAGACGGCAGCGCAATTTTTTAATTTAAATAACGATCTTAAAGGAACTAGTTTTTTGAACGATTGAGGCAATGGATAAGAAAGAAAAAGAAATTAAAATTAACCCTGATACGGTAAAGAAAATCAGATATCTTCAATCGCTTCCCGAAGAGGTTGTAGTAAATTTTTTAAAATCGAAGGGCTCGCTGGCTTCATCAGGCTTTAAAAATAAATTTACATCGCATGCCGAACAAAATTGAATTTCTAGTCGAGAACGATATTCTTCTCGATCATTTAACGCAGGAAGATATTTCAATTCCCTCCGTTCTTGAAATCGCCATGACTCAAGGTTTTTGCTTTACCACAGTTGTAAACGCTTCGGAATTATATTTCAATGCTTCAACTCAAGCGGAACGTGAAAGTGTGGACAAAGTACTTTATGCTTTAAAGATACTCGGAATTCACCAGCGCTATAGTTTGAACATTTCAAAATTTTTTAATAAAGTTGCGACCACGCGTGACGCAATAATATGTTCCGTCGCGCTGAATAATAAACTTCCGATATTGACAGGCGAAGTTGAACGGTACAGAGAAAGCGGGATAAAAATAATTACACCAAAAGAATTAAGAGGTTGATTTGATACTAGGAAAAGTAATAGGGACAGTTTGGTCGACCCGCAAGGATGAAAATTTGGTCGGGGCTAAATTTCTTATTGTCCGCCAGCTCGATCTTGAATACAAGCCAAAGGAAGCAACAGTTATTGCGGTCGATTCCGTTGGCGCGGGTGTTGGAGAAATTGTTTTAGTCGCGCAGGGAAGTTCTGCCCGGCAGACTACCTTTACCAAAAATAAACCGGTTGATGCGGTAATTATGGCTATTGTGGATAAACTTGATATCTCCGTTAAAGAGAAATTGAAAGAAACCGTTGAGGCATAATGTATCTCGGTCAAGTTATCGGCACAATTTGGGCTACTAGAAAGTACGAATCTATTATCGGCTACAAAATGCAGTTTGTTCAACCGATCAATGCAGAAAAAGAAAAACTCGGCGAACCGATTATAGCGCTTGATACTGTTGGAGCCGGACCGGGCGAAATTATTTTCTACGTTACCGCAAGCGAAGCCGTAATTCCGCTCGATGTTGATATGGCTCCGGTTGACGCGTCAATTGTTGGTATTGTTGATTCCATCAATCTTCCAAATTCCTAGGAGGCATTTTGAAAATCACCAAGCAGTTTACCAATCGCGAAAGCCAATCTTTGGATAAATACCTGCAGGAAATAGGAAAGGTAGACTTACTAACTCCCGACGAAGAAATTGAATTAGCAATTAGAATAAAAAAGAACGACCAAGTTGCTCTCGAAAAACTTGTGAAGGCAAATCTTAGATTTGTTGTTTCCGTTGCAAAGCAATACCAGAACCAGGGTTTGTCTTTAGGCGATTTAATTAACGAGGGGAATCTCGGTTTGATAAAAGCCGCGAGAAGATTCGATGAAACTCGCGGATTTAAATTTATTTCTTACGCCGTATGGTGGATCCGCCAGTCGATTCTGCAGGCGCTTGCCGAGCAATCGCGAATTGTTCGTCTGCCGTTGAATAGGGTAGGCGCATTAAACAAGATTGGAAAGGCATACAGCAACCTGGAACAGGAATTCGAGCGCGAACCGAACGCGCATGAGCTTGCACAGGAACTGGATATGGACATCAACGAGGTGTCGGACACATTAAAGATTTCGGGCCGGCATGTTTCTATGGACGCGCCGTTTACTACCGGCGAAGAAAACAGGCTGCTGGATATACTTGAAAACGACGAACAGCCCTCGCCGGATTATACATTGATGTCGGAATCATTAAGAAGCGAAATTGAAAGAGCTTTATCCACACTTTCCGAAAGAGAAGCCGAGGTAATAAAGTTATATTTCGGACTTAACAAAGAACACTCGCTAACGCTGGAAGAAATAGGCGAAAAATTTAATCTTACCCGCGAGCGTGTTCGGCAAATTAAAGAAAAAGCAATCAGAAGACTGCGTCACGCATCCCGCAGTAAAAATTTAAGAGCATATTTGGGCTAATCAAAATTACAGATGAGAATACTAAAAAAATTATTACACGTTTTCCTTGGAATAGCATTCTTACTGCTAACTTCCGGTTGCAGCGCTTCATCAAGCTCGCGGCGATATAACAAATCAACCGAGGTAAAAGAACAATCTCCGCGCTTAAGATATTCGCAAAGCGATACTTCGCAGACTGCAAAGGCCAGGGACGAGGAGATCCAGACTTACAGCGATGTGCCGGATACTTCCGATGAATTTGACGAGCCCCCGGTTGAAGAAAAGCCGATAGATAAAACCGCTTTCGTAAAAAAAATTGAAAAGCTTGAAAGTTTTAATGTTGCTTTAACTCCGCGGGAAAAAGTCTTGCTTGAAGTAATTAAATATCTTGATACGCCTTACAAGTACGGCGGTAGTTCAGGCAAAGGCATAGATTGCTCGGCTTTCACTCTTCAAGTATATAAAAATTCTCTCGATTTGGATTTGCCCCGTTCTGCGCGCGAACAATACCAGTCGGGCGAAAAGGTAACAAAGGACGATTTGAAATTCGGCGACCTTGTTTTCTTCAATACACGCAGAAGATCGCGGCCCGGGCACGTTGGCATTTACCTCGGCGAAAACCAATTTGTTCACGCGAGCAGAAAACTTGGCGTTACGGTTTCTTCGCTGGATGAAGATTACTACAAAAAAAGGTACATGGGTGCGCGAAGGGAGGAAAATATTGCAAGCGAATAATTTCGCGCATTCACTGGCATAACTGTTTTAATCAATTTTAAAACTTCTATTTTGTCTTAAACAAACAGCAAAACCCCGCAAAATTAAATATTTAATCTTACTTACCTTCTTCAATCCAAAATTGAAATTAAATCTCCTTTGCCTTAACTTTTCACCGCTAATAAAATTATGGAGATACTCTCAATGGAATACAGAATTGAAACCGATACTATGGGAGAAATGAAAGTCCCTACGGATAAGTATTACGGCGCGCAGACTGCAAGATCATTGATGAATTTCAAGATCGGGGGAGAAAGATTTCCCGCCGAATTGATAAGAGCTTTGGCAATTGTTAAAAAAGCTGCCGCGTTAACAAACACGGAACTCGGAATTCTTGCCAAAGAAAAATGCGACTTGATAATAAAAGCGTCAGATGAGGTGATCGAAGGAAAATTAAACGACCACTTTCCGCTTGTTGTTTGGCAGACCGGCAGCGGCACGCAGACAAACATGAATGTTAACGAGGTAATTTCCAACCGCGCTATCGAAATTGCAGGCGGAACAATGGGAAGCAAAAAACCGATTCACCCGAACGACGACGTTAACAAAGCTCAATCTACAAACGACGCGTTT
>JAKAHQ010000055.1 GCA_021814855.1 Bacteroidota bacterium
GCAAATTGGTTGCCGTAAAAAATAAGTAGAAACAAAAAAGATATCCATAAACTTCTCATACCCGCTCTCAATTTGTACTCCGCATTTTTTTGAATGCTAATTAAATAATTCCTTCCATAAGATTAAAGGTATAAATCGAAGAAAAAACATTGCTCTAATATTTTCTAATATATTATTCTTAAATTTATCAGTCTTAATTTTAAAACGGTTACCAGACGGAAGAAGAATATGACTGAAATAAAAAACCTAATCCGCGAATATTCATCCGACTTCAATCCATTGCAAAAAGAAACGGCAATAGTGCTGGCTGCCGGGCACGGTAAAAGAATCAAATCGCAGACTTCCAAGATGCTGCATAAAATTTGGGAAATACCGACTGTAGAACGCGTTTGCACAGCTGGGGAGAAAGGATTAACCGGCGCAAACATTATTGTTGTTGTGGGAATTAAAGCCGAAGAAGTTGTTAAGACTCTCGGCAAAAAGAAATCTATATCTTACGCTTATCAGGAAGTGCAGAACGGAACGGGACACGCCGTTCAGATAGCCCTTGAAAATATTGCGGATAAAAGTTACACCGGCACTGTTTATGTCTTCCCGGGCGATATGGGTTTAATTGATGTAGACACCGTAAAATTTTTTAAAGATAGGTTTGAAGAATCAAATGCGGATATGATGGTTCTCACCGGAATCTATGACGGCGATGTTAAAGATAATTATTACGGAAGAATAGTAAGAGTCAAAAACAAGGATGCGAAGGGAACAAAATCCAGGGACAAAGGGAAGGTTATAGAGATTATTGAGTTTAAGGACATACTAAGTCTCGACGAGAAAAAACCATACAAGCTGCGTTACGGTAAAAAGGAATACAAATATTCCCGCAAAGAGTTAATTGAAAACCGCGAATTCAATTCCGGCGTTTACGCATTTAAATTCCAGCCGCTGAACGAACTTATTCATAAGATCGAGAGCAATAACGTTCAAAAAGAAATTTATCTGACGGATTTAATTAGTCTGTTTAATGATAACGGTTACTCGGTCGAAGCGGTTAGTCCAAGCAAGCAACATGTTGTAATGGGATTCAATAATAAGTCTGTGCTAAAAGAAATGGACGCGATTGCGCGCCGCCTTGTCTACGATAAAATAAAAGATGTCATCGTTATAGATGATGAAGACGATTTTTTTATAGATGAAGATGTAGTTCAGGAAATTCTAATGATGGACTCTCTTGGAATTCCGCTTGATATTAAAATAGGTAAAGGTGCATACATTGGTAAGGGAGTAAAACTTAATTACAATCTTACCATAATGAAGAATGTTTTTCTTCTCGGCAATATTAAATTAGGAAAGAATGTTACTTTAAACGAGAGCGTACAAATGACCTGTTTTTACGGCCAGCAGACCGAGATAGGCGACAACACTGAAATATACCGGGGCAATATTATCAAGGGTAACACAATCATAGGCGACAATTGTAAAATCGAATCCGGCGTTAGAATAACCGGCAGCGATCAATATCCGAGTATTATCGGTTCCAATGCAGTCATTAAGGGATTAACTTATATTTTTGGTTCCCGGATTGAATCTAATATACTTATTGAACACTCGGTTATTCTTAAAAAGAAAATTGCTAAACCGGAAAATTCGAAGCTGGATATTTACCCAATTAGGTTTTACTTGCCGGATGCCGAAGGTAAGGACGCAGTGAAGGAATTATAACAAAAAAAGGCAACGCCGACAATTCAGGTTGCCTTGTATATAACTTTAACAATAAATTTTATTTTGCAGCGGCTAATTTGTTTACATGCTTTGTTAAAGCAGATTTTTTTCTAGCCACCGTATTTTTATGCATTCTTCCTTTAGCGGCGGTTTTATCTAAAAATGAAACTGCTTCTTTCAAATTTTCCTGAGCTTTGGATGCGTCGTCGGAAACCATTACCTTCTTTACCAATGTCTTAACTTTGGATAATGCCGCTTTATTTCTTACTTCTCTTCTTTTAGTCGATCTTACTCTTTTTTTAGCTGATTTGTGGTGCGCCATTAATCTGAAACCTTATTTTGTTAAAATTAGTGTGTAAATATAGTATTAAAGGTCGTTCAAATCAAACAAAGGATTTTAATTAAAATGTAAATTGTTAGTTCCCTGCGTCATTGGTTAAAATGCCGAAACAGGTTGATTCTTAGCAAGTTCTATTCCCGAATTCGCGCATAAATTGACAATTGTTGATTGAATATCGAAAGGATTGTTATCTTTGCGCCGCAATTGAAAGGCATTTGATGTTAAAAGTAAACGAAATCTATTTCTCGGTTCAGGGAGAAAGTTCAAAGGCCGGGCTACCGTGCGTATTTATCCGCTTGACTTATTGCAACCTTCGCTGTTCCTACTGCGATACCGGATATGCTTTCTATGAAGGGCATGATATGTCTGTTGAGGAGATTCTAACCGAAGTTGAGAAATACGGTTGCAAACTTGTTGAGTTGACAGGCGGTGAACCTCTTGTGCAGGCGGAGTCGCCGAATTTAATGAAACGATTGTGCGATTTAGGTTATCAAGTTATGTTAGAGACTGGGGGAAGTTTACCAATCAAGCAAATAGATAAGCGAGTAATGATAATTCTCGATTTGAAATGTCCGTCCAGCAAAATGATGAAAAAAAATCTTTATGAGAATTTGGATTACATTAAAAAGGCCGATGAAATTAAATTTGTTATCGGCACACGCGAAGATTACGAGTGGACTAAAGAACAAATTACAAAATACGGTTTGACTGATAAAACGAATATTCTTTTCTCGGTAGTCTTTGGTTTGCTGGAACCGGTTAAACTTGTTGAATGGTTGCTTGAAGATAAATTAAACGTGCGCTTCCAATTGCAAATGCATAAATATATTTGGGAACCAACCGCTAAAGGTGTATGATGAAAATTGCTAAAGAGTTTACCTGGGAAATGGGCCATCGCTTGCCGTTCCATAACGGAAAATGCAAAAACCTGCATGGGCATTCTTATAAATGTATGATAGAACTTGCCGGAGATCCGGATAAAAACGGAATGGTGCTGGATTACTACGACCTAAAGAAAATTATTGAACCGATACTTGACGAACTCGATCATTCGTTTATGGTTTGTAATACCGACATAGAACTTATCGAAGTTCTGGAAAAACTGAACTCGCGTCATGTCGTTGTAGAATTCGAAACTACTGCAGAAAATATCTGCATCTATCTCCTTGGTAGAATTAAATCTTCGGAACTTCCTTCCAATATTCATGAATTAAAAGTACGGGTATTGGAAACGGAAAATACTTACGCAGAAGCCGGAACGATGTTATAATTTGCCTATATCTTTTACTCCTTTCACCAGGATAAAATTTTAGCCGTCCAAACGGCATTTCCAGGGTGATCTGTTAACTAGGAGACCCTTCCTTAAGAAACAGCTCAAAATTTGGGCTAAAATCGCTGTTTTCAACATCGTGTTCGCAAAATTTATGGTAATTGTACTGATGCGATAGTACAATTACCATCGCTATATTGATTCCAATAATAAACATCTTTTTGACGAAAGGAATTGCAATGATGTCTTCCGATAAAGGCATGACCAACGAAAATAACGCGCGTGGTGTAGTTTGGATGGAAATAATATCTTCCAATTCCGAGACCCCTGCCGGCAAGAGCAATCCTATTGAAATTCATAATACCGAAAATGAGAAAGGGGAAAACCCGGTTTGTCTAATAGATAAGATTGAAAGACAAGGCAATTTATTTATGTTTGAAACCCGTTTTAAAAACAATAATTCCATTGAACCAGACTATGCCGATAACTCAATCAGAATATTGTGCGGTAATCTTTCACAATCCCCGAATGAAAGCAACTCGAATATTCTTTTCCATATAGATTATTGGCAAAAAAGAATTTCCGGCAGAACCAAATAAAAATTTTTAATAATTCTCTTGCTTTCTGCTTTGCATGTTTGCTGATAAAAATAAAATATTGGTTATCGGAGCCGGCGTTATCGGTTCTTTATACGCAGCTAAGCTGGCAAAATCCGGCTGCAATGTAACCGTGCTCGCAAGAGGTGAACGACTTTCCTGCATTAAAGAAAACGGGCTTTTAATTAAGAGTGTCCGTTCTTCCAAGCCGGAAAAAGTTGCCGTTTCGGTTGTTGATGCCCTTTACCCTGGAGATAATTACGATTTTATTTTGGTAGCCGTACGCGCAGAAAATTTGAAAGAACTTTATCCGTTATTAAAAAATAATTGTTCCCCTAATATTGTATTTATGGTTAACAACTATTCAGGCTCAGGGGAGTATATAAACGAAATAGGAAGGAAGAGAACAGTCGTTGCTTTTCCAGGCGCAGGGGGATTTATAAAAAATGGAATTGTTCACTATCATATTATCTCAAGATTTATACAGCCGACTACAATAGGAGATTTTTCGGAAGATGGTTCGTCCCGAATAAAGGCGCTAAAGAAAATATTTTGTAAAGCCGGATTGTATGTTTCAATTAACCGTGATATGAATTCGTGGCTCATCAATCATCTTGCATTGGTATGCCCGCTTGCAAATGCAATCTATTTTGACGGAGGCAATAATCACAGCGTATCAAAAAACGAAAAGGCGCTTATCCTGCTAACTGAGGCCCTAAAAGAAAATTTTAATTTTATTCTTAAGGAACCGGATCTAAAAATTAATCCGCACAAATTGCGCTTTTTTATTTATTGCCCGGATGAAATTCTTTTCTTTTTTCTCAAGTGGATGTACAATACTCAATGGGCCAGGACAGTAATTAACAACCATGCTTTAAAGGCCAGAGAAGAGATGAATTTACTTTCGTGGGGATTTTTGAAATCGGCGTTCAACAGAGGCAAAAAATTAGAGTACCTCGAAAGACTTGTTATTTTTGGAAAACGTTAGCGCAAGCTTGCTGTTAACGGATCAATCCCGTTTCGAATTTGCGCTGGCTTATACTGCATTTTTAAATGACTTAATATTTTCTACAATCTCCGGCATAATTTCTCCCGATTTTCCGAACAAAGAATAATTTGCATACCGGCTCATCTCCGTTTGTTCGATATTAATTTCAACTATATATGCGCCTGCCTGCTTTGCAGTGAAGGGAATATAAGCGGCTGGATATACGACTGCGGAGGTTCCGACAACGAAGCAGATATCGCACCATTCTGCCGCACGTTCGGCGCTGCGATATTCATCCTGGGGCAGCATCTCTCCGAACCAAACAACATCCGGACGAATGAGTCCGCCGCATTTTTTGCATTTAGGAGCGTGAACGGTTAATTCGAGTTCCGGCGAATTGTAAAAAGCGTGACAGTCGACGCAAAAATTTCTTTCAATGTTTCCGTGCAGTTCCAATATTTTTTTTGATCCTGCTCTCCGGTGCAGGTTATCGATGTTTTGAGTAACCACGGTTACATCATAAAAATTTTCTAACCAGGCGATTGCAAGGTGGCCGTTATTAGGTTGGGTCTCATTGATAATATTTCTTCTGTGCTGGTACCATTCCCAAACAAGATCGGGATTGCGCATAAAGGAATCAAAGTTGGCAAGCTCTTCCGGCTTCATTTTATTCCAGATTCCGTCTTTACCGCGGAAAGTAGAAATTCCGCTCTCGGCAGAAATTCCGGCGCCGGTAAAGAAAACAATTTTCTTAGCTGTTCGAAGCCGTTCTATAAATTCTTTCTTGAAATGCATAGTTATAAATTATGCAACCTCGAAGGCCGAAGCGATTGGCCTCCGAGGTCAACAATAAAATTATTCGTCCTTAATGTCATTAAGAAGTTTTTTTGCCTCTGCACGGCGGTTATCATCGTCTTGATGCTGCTTCTGGCAATTGATGGCGGTGTTCAACATTTCTCTTGCAGTTTTGTAGTCGTCTTCTCGAATTAGCGAGATGGCATAATCAACATAGAACATTAAGTAACCCTGGTATAAGCTGATAGCTTTTTTATATTCTTGAATGGCAATCTCGTTATCTGCCCAGCCCAATCCCAATATTGAACGCGCCGGTTTCCATTTTTCGCTTGTCTTGGCGTGTGTTCTTCCAAGAACATAGTGAGCAACCGCTTGAACAAAATTGCCTCCGTTTCCAAGTTGAATCGATTTTTCTGCGTCGGCTCTAACGGAGTTAACCACCCCGGCCACGGAGAATATACCCTTGAAAAGCGCAATACGTCCGTTTGCAATTGCGCGCCGCAAATATCCAATCGAGTTGTGCGGATCTTTGTTAACGGCTTTGTTTGCGTAATCGAGACCTTTCTGGTAGGTATCGAGTTGCGCTTTTTCCTGATCGCTTGTGCCGCTCGGCATTTTTTCGGCAATCTCAACGTATGTTCTGGAAAGTCTCCAAAGCACTTCAAAATTGTCCGGGTCGATCTTTTCTGCTTTCTTAAAAACTTCCAACGCTTTCTGGTTGTCGAATTGTTTATAATATTTATCGCCTTCTTCAATTAATTGATCAGCGGACTGTGCAAACACATTTGCAGATGATGAAAGGACCAAAAGAAAAACAATCAAGCATACGTTTTGATTTTTCTTCATAATTTTTTTTCCTCGATTGATTATTTGATTAGTTATCTATTTGGGTCGGATCTTCTGGAATGTAAAGCGAGGTATTGGCAAGAGGCAAAAATTTTGTCCATGTGCTGTTTTTATTTTTCTCGGCCTCTATTGCAGATTTGTACGCGTTGGTTTTTGCGCTTAGTTCGTCGGCCTGGTACAAGACGATTGCTTCAAGAGTTTTCGGTTCTACCGGCGAGGCAAATTCAAGCTTACCCTGGTGACTTAAAATTAAATGAACGAGCTGGTCTTTTAGCAAGGAAGGAAAGTCCAGTATAGAAGAGGCGGCTTGTTCAACTTTAAGCGCCCCAATCATTATGTGCCCTATAAATTTCCCTTTGTCGGAATAATCGAAGACAGAATCATAAGTAAGCTCCTCGGTTTTTCCGAAGTCGTGAAGCAGCGCGCCGCAAATTAAAAGATCGCGATTTATTTCCGGGTGGATTGAACACATCAAATCGCAAATACGAACAATCTCAAGCGTATGTTCCAGGAGTCCGTGAAGATACGCATGATGCCATGCTTTACCCGCCGGAGTCCTGGTATATTTTTCCAGGTTATCGGTAGTAAAAATTATTTTTAAGATACGGCTCAAAAAAGGATTTTGAACTGAGCCGATTATGCCGTTCAGTTCATTAAGCATTATTTCCAAAGGCCGCTTCGACCTGGGCAGAAAGTCCTCGGCACTAACATTATCGGTTTCCTGCGCTAATCTAATTCTATCGATTTTAATTTGCGGTGCCCCGTTAAATTCTTCTATCAATCCCTGCACCTTAACAATCGCGCCTTCTTTGACCGAATCTTTTATGCTGTCTATTTTCTCCCAAACTTTTGCGGGAAGAGCCGCAGATTTATCACGAAGCTCCAAATTTAAATACGGCTTGCCGTTTTTCGCGGTCTTCACTTCGCTCTTGCTGACGATAAGAAACAATGTAAGTTCTTCGCCGATTGAAAAATTGTTTAATTCTTTTTGATCGATCATAGCCGAAAGGGATTCCAACTTTTAATTCAATTTACAAAAAAAATACAGATGAAATAAATTACTTTTCGAGAACTTTAACTACGCATTCCTGCGGAAGACGAACCATAACCGAGCGTCTAAGCAGCTCGATTGAAACGGCAAACCATTTGTCCTCCTGAGTTTCCATCACAACGCCGACGACATCGCAGAAAGGGCCTTCGGTTATTTTTACTTTAGTGCCAATTTCAATTTGTTCGCTAACAACAAAATCACGTTTTTCCGATAAGAACTTTTTGAGGTTCTCTATTTCCCATGCCGGAATTACGGCCGGTTTACCCTGGAAACATACTGTGCGGACAATAGCCGTATTTTGAAGCGCGATTAACAGCTCCTTCTCGTCGGAGTGAATAAAAATGTAACCTCTTATAATAGGTTCGGATATTTTTTTCTTCCGATCCCTCCATTGTTTTGTAACCGTTATAGTCGGCATATAATGTTCAATGCCGCGGGCATCAAGATTAACCGCGGCTTTAAATTCCTGGCGCGGTTTTGTATAAAGAGCAAACCATTTTTTATCGGCGGCTGATTCCGAATTCATAAGTACTCTCTTCGGTTTAGGAATAACAAAATAATTTCAATAAAGACATTCGCGAATCATCTTGATAAGTTGCTGTTGATCAACGGGCTTTGCCACAATTTTATCCACGCCGAGCTTCAGGTATCTGCGGGTTAATTCTTCGTTCAGCTTTGCGGAAATTACAATTATCGGAACGGTTTTATTCATCTCTTTCTTTTGAATCGCCTCGACAAGTTGTATTCCGTTCATCAGCGGC
>JAKAHQ010000056.1 GCA_021814855.1 Bacteroidota bacterium
TCTGGTGCTCGGCGTAATATTTCCGATTACTCCAAAGGGCGCGTATTCATCGAGAGCCAAACCATTTTTACCCGACCATGCCTGAGGCTGAAGATATTCTACGCCGGGACTATTCTTTGCCGCATTAATAAACTTGGAAATTTTATGATCAACACGGCCCATTTTTGTTTCTTCAACCGTCATCTTGGCCAATTCTTCTTTATGATCAAGTGCCATTTGTCTAACAGCATCCGTAATTTTTCTCTTACACTGAATGCTTCTTTCTTTATAAAGAAGAAAAGCTTCGTAAGCCGCTTCAACCGCGTCATTCATATCGTCGAACACGCCCCAATCGCCTTTATCCGAAGATGCCGCTTGGAAAGCATTTTCAGAAGTTTGTGCAATCACCCGGCGAACAACACTTTCAACCAAATCTTTCAATTGATCTTCGTTAATATCCACTCTACTCCTCTACCGATTATTTAGTTTGCTTCTTTTCCGATCTCATAGGTTCGAGCGGAAATTTAGGCAGAAGTTTATCAGACGGTCTCGGAATAATTACTTCCGACTGAACATTTCCGATATTCGAAGCGGCTTGGACTCCGGCTTCGACCGCAGCTTTAACCGCCGCTACGTCGCCACGAATAATAATGCTTACTCTTCCGCCGCCGACTTTAACCCACTTGCCTAATTTTACGTTTGCTGATTTTACCGCTGCATCTGCAGCTTGAACCCCGGCGGTGAAGCCAAGTGTTTCTATAATTCCCAATGCGTCTATCATTTCATTTCTCCTATTTTTCAACGCCGATTAATTCAAAGACTTCTTCGTGGGCCGAAGGAATAACGTTTGTGCATACTAGTTCTCCGACTCTTGCCGCTGCGTCCGCGCCGGCTTCCACAGATGAGCGCACTGCGCCGACTTCTCCTCTTACAAGCGCAGTTACATAAGCGCCGCCGATCTCAACCCGCTTTACAAATTCAACGTTAGCGGTTTTCATCATGGCGTCTATTGCGTGAATTGCGCCGGTATTGCCGCGCGTTTCCACAAATCCTAATGCTACACCTTTCGACATTTTTTCTCCTCTAAGTTTATTTTGTTTTATAAATCATTATTAATTTTTTCTCAAATAAATTTCTCGTCCCGGCAGCTGCTATTGTACCAGGGAAATATTTTCAATCTTGTTCGCCGGTGCCTTTATTTTTTCTGTAGAGATATTTATTCCCGGAAGAAACCGAATCTACTATCCCGACAATCGTATTATCCGTTGCAACATTTTTTGTCATTGCGGTTAATCTTGCCGAAGAAGACGAACAAAGCAGAACAATATCACCTTCGCCGGCGTTCACAGTATCGATACACGCTGCGGTTGTATTTGTGCTTTCCATATTTTCGTTAAGATAATTTACAACAAGAATTTTTAATCCTTCCACGTTTCCATTTTTTCTTGTTGAGATAACTTTTCCTATAACGATTCCAAGTTTCATAACTTTTACATCTTGCCCATAAATTCTACAAATGTTTCTTCACGAATTTTTGCCGCATTTGCGTCGTCGGTATCCAAGTGGATTTGCAGTAACCAGTTATCGTTTGTTCGAATCAAAACATTTTCGAAGATTGTACTTTTCTCCCCGCCAACTCTAACCTTGCAATAGTCTCCGTTCTTAACACCGAATAGCGCGGAGTCCCTGTTGGTCATATGAATGTGACGGTTGGCAACAATTGCGCATTTTTCGATATACACCGAGCCGTTCGGGCCGACAAGCGTAAGCGGAGAAGCGGATTCCAACGACCCCGAATTTACAACCGGTGGATCTATGCCAAGAAAAATTGCGTCGGTCAATGAGATTTCCACCTGATCGTATTTGCGCAGCGGGCCCAGTATGCGCACGCTTGGAATACTTCTAAGTTTTGGTCCCACCACTGTTAACGTATGTTTCGAGGCAAATTCTCCCGGCTGATACAGCGGACGCATCTGTTCAAACACGGCATTCTGCCCGAATAATTTATGAAATGTATTTTCTGTTAAATGAATATGCCGGTTGGAAACGCCCAACGGAATAAGAGGAAATCCGTTTTTCGATTCATCTGAAATCGGCAAGGAATTTTTGCTTAAAAAGTTTTGAACCTCTTTAACAATTATATCTACAAACTCCCGGCTTGAAAAATCGTACGGCTTACTGCTGCATCCGCAGGTTTCTTTGGTATTCAATTAATTTGCCAAAGGATTAAAAATATTTTCATCGATCGCTCCTCTTTAAAAGCAACTAGTTTTAGAAATTCATCATGCCATTTCTTACTTAGCAATTACTACTTCAATTCCAAGATTCTCAATTTTTTTCAGTTCGCTTATCGGAGCCGATTCATCGGTAATAATTTTTGATACCCGCGTCATCGATGCATAACTTGCAAGACCGGATTGATAGAATTTACTCCCGTCGGCAAGAACGATAATTTCTTTTACTTTTTCTATGACTTTTTTCTTAAGATCAATTTCAAGAAGGTGATTATCGGTTAATCCGTTTTCAAACGAGATTCCCCAGGCGCCAAGAAATGCTTTTTGAATAATTAACCCGTTGAAAAAATCCTGAGTTGGTAAACCTGTGATTGACCCTGTTGTATGTCGTAAATAGCCGCACGGCATTAACACGTTAATATTTAAACAGCCCATCAATTCGAGTGCTGTCCAAATTCCTGTTGGAATAACTGTAACGTCCTTAACTTCATTAACTTCATTTTTATTTCTGAGAGACTGGGCTAACGCGAGAACTGTCGTACTTGAATCAAGAAGAATCGAATCCGATGAGTTTACTAAAGAGGCAGCGGCTTCACCAATTTTCTGCTTGACCGAAGAATTCAAACTCTTTCTTGTTTGAAACGTGTATTCCTGCCTTACTCTTTCTTCCAAAAGCCGAGCGCCGCCGTGAGTTCTAGTTATTTTTCCTTTCTCGGCCAGACTGGTTAGATCGGATCTAATTGTAACTTCGGTAACATCTAACATTTTACTTAATTCAATAACCGAAACGCTTTCTTTACCAGCAAGAGATTCAAGTATTTTTTGCTGTCTAAGCTGTAACACAGACACCATACTCCTTAATTAGGCATAAACATAAATTATTTTACGAGTACTTGCAATTAATTTTCGTTTTTTTTCGATAAAGTTGTGAATGTTTTTGATTCCCTAAAATTCCCTTCTTTTTCAACTTTTTATTATGAGTACCTAACTAACTCTCCTTTGACAAAAGCTGCATGCATTTGGCGCAATACCCAAACCATTAATTGAAATATATCCAACACATTTGTAGCCAACTCTAATCATTTAGGAGGTTTAGCTTTACAGGCCGTTCAAATATCTTGGTGAAATTTAATGATGCAACTGTCCATGATTTTTTTTAAGCCGCCGTAATTCATTCCGCTCTTCATTTTATACAGGTTGTTTTTCTACAACAAGCAATCATCATTTCATTAGCAATTTACGGCCATTGGGTAATCATGTATCCACCATGTACATAAATTTTTAATTGCGATGCATATCTTTCTTTCCATCACTTGTAATTATTAAAAAGCTATTTCGTAAAATTGTAGTAAAAGATTATAGAGTTGTACAACAATCCTAGTTCTACATGATAACTCTATTTTACAAATGAATCGAAAAATTGGATACATACCATGCTAAGAATGAAAAAATTATCTTATCTATTTGCTGGTTGCGGATTTTTATTTGCTACATTTTTGATGTCGGGATTTTTCCCGCAGACGGTTAATGCATCATTTCGACCGGAAGCAACCAACTTAAGAACCGAATACAAAATCAATCCTATAGGTATTGGTGATGCGCAGCCGCGATTAAGCTGGGAAATTACCACCGCTAAAAGAAATTTTTTACAGCAAGCATATCAGGTTCGTGCGGCAGAATCGGAAAGAGATTTGGTTAAAGGCAAAAAACTTTTATGGGATAGCGGCAAAAAAATATCCGATCAATCCAACCAGGTAGTTTACGGCGGCGCTGCTTTAAAATCCGGGCAGCGAGTGTACTGGCAGGTAAAGGTTTGGGGAACAGACGAAAGTGTATCCGGATGGAGTAGACCGTCGTTTTGGGAAATGGGCCTTCTGAACACGCAAGACTGGCAGGCAAAATGGATTGAGCCACAATTAAAGATTGACGATGTAAGTTATAATCCGTGTCCATTCCTTCGGCACGAATTTGAAACTAAAAAACCAATTAAATCTGCACGAGCGTATGTTACCAGTCATGGATTATATGAATTTCATATTAATGGCAGCAAGGTTAGCGATCAATTATTTACGCCGGGATGGACAAGCTACAACAAACGTCTTCAATACCAGGTTTACGACATAACTCGAAATCTAGCAGCGGGTAAGAATGCATTGGGTGTAATTCTTGGTGACGGCTGGTATAAAGGTCCGTTAAAATGGGATTTCAAAAAAAATAATTACGGCGACAAAGTTGGCTTGCTTCTTCAAATTAATATTGAATATAAAGACGGCTCTTCGGAAGTAGTCGCTTCAAATTCGGAATGGAAATCCGCGACCGGACCAATTTTAATGTCCGAGATTTACGACGGAGAAATTTATGATGCCCGGCTTGAAAAAGAAGGATGGGATAAACCCGGTTACAACGATAGGGACTGGAATACAGTTATTGAAAAAAATTACGACAATAACATTTTAGTAGCATCGGAAGGACCCGCAGTACGTATAACAGACAACATCAAGCCCATAAAAAAATTTAGAACCCCGAACGGCGATTTGGTATTCGATATGGGTCAAAACATGGTTGGATGGATTCAATTCAAATTGAAAGGCAACGCCGGCGATAAGATTACCTTGCGACACGCGGAGGTGCTGGATCAAAAAGGAAATATTTATACGGCGAACCTCCGTCGTGCCCAGCAAAAAGTTGAATATATTTTTAAAGGCCTCGGTATTGAAACGTTCGAGCCGCATTTCACTTTTCAAGGATTTCGTTACGTTGCCGTGACTGATTATAAAGGAGATATTTCTTTGAATGATCTCACCGGGAAAGTAATTCATTCCGATATGACCCCAGCAGGAAATTTTGAATGTTCCGATTCATTAATAAACCGGCTGCAAAAAAATATTCAGTGGGGATTAAGAGGCAATTTTTTGGATGTCCCTACAGACTGCCCGCAGCGTGATGAAAGATTGGGCTGGACGGGCGACGCGGAAGCTTTTGCACCTACTGCATGTTTTAATGTCGATGCTGCTTCTTTCTATTCCAAGTGGATGAAGGACTTCATAGTTGATCAACAGCCCGATGGAAGAATACCGCATGTTGTTCCCAATATTTTAGGCGATGAAGGCGGAGCCGCCGGATGGGCCGACGCCGATATTATTGTACCTTGGACAGTTTATCAAAACTACGGCGATACAAGAATTTTGGAAACACAATACGAAACAATGAAAAGGTGGATTAATTACTTAAAGAAAAACGCCGGAGACTCTTACATATGGAAAAAATATGTTGGCTACGGGGACTGGCTTGCTTATGCAACAACCAGCGCCGATTACCCCGGCGCGACAACGGATAAAGATTTGATAGGCACAGCATTTTTTTATCACTCAACCGACCTGATGCAAAAAATTGCAACGGTCCTCGGCAAACAAAAAGACGCCGATGAATTTGCCGATTTAAAGAAGAATATCAAAAATGCTTTTCAAAAAGAATTTATTACTGTAACCGGAAGATTAGCATCGAATACACAAACTGCGTACTCTTTGGCTTTGGACTTCAACCTGGTTCCAGAAAATTTAATCGCGAGCGCGGCAAAACGCTTGGCGGAAGACGTTGAATCATTCGGACATATTACAACAGGTTTTCTGGGCACTTCGCGTATAAGCAATGTTCTTACCGAAAACGGCTACTCCAATCTTGCTTACATGCTGCTCTTTAGAAAAACATATCCTTCATGGCTCTACCCAGTAACTAAAGGAGCCACAACAATCTGGGAAAGGTGGGATGGTATTAAAGGGGATGATTCCTTTCAGGATGAGGGTATGAATTCGTTCAACCACTATGCTTACGGCGCGGTAGGGAAATGGATGTATGCCAGCATAGCCGGAATTGACATTGATCCGAACAATCCGGGATATAAAAATATAATCGTAAATCCCTTTCCAACAAAAGAATTAAAATTTGCCAAAGCAGATTATCATTCGATTTACGGTGAAATATCTTCTTCATGGAAAACGGAAAACGGTTCCTTTGTTCTCGATGTTCAAGTGCCGGCTAATACAACGGCAGATATTTTTCTTCCGACCGGGGTAAAAGAAAATATTTACGAGAGCGGAAAACAAATTGATTCAATTAAGGAAATAAAATTTGTCGCAATTGTAAACGGCAAAGCCATACTGCACATCGGTTCCGGTCAATACCATTTTGAAGTGAAGCAGCTGCAATAGAATATGAATCAGAATTAAGAACTGCCGCCGGACATGAAAAATTTATTTATAAGCTTTTACTTCTTTCTATTTTAATTTAGTTTCAACGGCGCCCAGTGGCCGGAAACATCTGTTCCTTTGCCGGCCCATTTTTTCCAAATGTTTTTATCTCTTAGCACCTTTATAAAAAAACCGCCTACAACCGACCGGGCTTGAAATGCGCATTGGTACGCGTTATCCGTAATATACCAATCCGATAGCGGGACTCTCTGTGGAGTATTTTCTGCAAAGCCGTATACGGGATTAAACAAAGTTTTAAAGTCGTTCTGATTATCGGCGAGCGAGGCGGTCCATGTTATCCAATCGTTTTTTGTATAACGTTCCCTGCTATCCAAAGGCAAACCAAATTCGGCTTGCATTTTTTTATAATAACTTATTTCCCTTTCAACAATTGCCCCGGGAAATAAATTGAGATTCAAAATCTTATCCCAAACAAGATTATACTTTTGGCTCCATGTTGCCGGTCGATCGAAAGCGAGGCGTGTATGATCGCCGTCATCGGATTGTTTAACCCAATCTTTCACCATATCTTCCGCTGTTATTCGAAGCACTAAAGATTTCTCTTTCATTCCAAGCATATCGCAGAGAACCGAGTAACCGGCAATAGCAATAATTGTCTTGGCAGATAAATTAATATTATGCGCAAGATGTCCTGCAAAATCATCTGTGCAAAGTTGGTTTTCGGGATCAAAACCTTTTGCTAAAAGGTAATCTGCCCATTTCTCCAAAATATTCCAATGAGCTTTGGCAAAATCCGCGCTGCCTTCAACTTTGGCAAGTGCGGTGACCATTATAATCATATTTCCGGTTTCTTCAACCGGCATTTGATCTTCTTCGGATTTTTCACCGCCGCCGTAAACTTGGCCCGTTGCGTAAGGATATGTTCCCAAATCGTGTGGTGCAAACGGAAATTTCCATCTTGAGGAAGCGGCGTAATCCAATACCGGCTCAAGCATTGCCTTTGTCAATGCCGGGCTGAACAATAAAAAAAACGGCGAAGCCGGGTATATTACATCAACCGTGCTGATGCAACCGTTACTAAAATTTTCTTTGGGAAATATCAAAGGCATTCCGTTATCATCCGCCGTTAATTTATGCGCGGCAAAACATTGGCGATATGCTAAAGCGCACATTTTCGAATATTTTTCTCCCCCGGCAAATTTCAAATCATGAGTTAATTCATTATCAAATTTTTCGCACTCTCTTTTTATTTTATTGTACTCGAATGACGATTGCAGCAGAAGTTGTTCCATGGTTTTGTAATTATGTCTCCACCAGGGAATTAAATCCGAACCGAAATACCGGATGCTTTTAATATCATCATAAGCCACCATAACCCAGCGATCAACTTTCTCTTGGCCGACTTCGCCAAGATCAAACATTACACCCAGCGAATAATTTCCATCCTTCAATTCACGCGGTTCAGAATATTTTTCGGGCCCGGCGAGTTTTCCTTCCTTAGCAAACATTTTATGTAAAATATTTCTTTTATTCACCGACATAAGCGGCTGTTGATCTTCCGCCGCAGCCAAATAAGCGTAACCCCAATCGATGCGAACATTGTCTCCGCTCTTACCAAGAATCTTTTGTTCCCCGCTGCCGACTTTCATTGCTTTCAAATTACCGATTGACGTGTAATCCCATTTTACTTTTTGATCCGTGTTGTCAACAGCAATCTCGGCACCGATATCAAAATACAATTTAACATCATGCAGTTTGCCGTCTTTGCTATTTACATCCCAGCATATATAAGTAACCGGTCTCGATAACACATCAAGATTGCCCGGCAGCAGGGGATTAATAAATGTCAGAGCCAGCTTTATTTTATCGTTTTCAAATTGATAGATTGTGCGGGTTGGGTTCACCGTTAGATTAGTTTGCTTAAGCGGCGTT
>JAKAHQ010000057.1 GCA_021814855.1 Bacteroidota bacterium
AAGCGGAGGAGTGGATTCCTCGGTTGCGGCAGTGTTAATTCATAAAGCTATTGGCGACCAGTTGGTTTGCATTCATGTCGATCACGGCTTGATGCGCAAGGATGAGAGCAGCGTCATCATTAAAATGTTTAACGACAACTACAGGATGCGCGTAGATCATATTGATGCATCGGAATTGTTTTTATCGAGACTTGCCGGGGTGAACGATCCCGAAAAGAAAAGAAAAATTATCGGCAATACTTTTATAGAAGTATTTGAATCCGAAGCAAAAAAAATTGGCGATGCCGAATTTCTTGTTCAAGGAACACTTTACCCGGATGTAATTGAGTCCGTTTCGGTTAAAGGCGCATCCGTTACAATTAAAACTCATCACAATGTTGGCGGCCTACCGGAGCGGATGAATCTAAAATTAATTGAGCCGTTTAGAGAATTATTTAAAGACGAGGTACGGGCTATTGGACGCGAACTGGGTCTGCCGGAAATTTTTATTAGAAGACACCCGTTCCCAGGTCCCGGCCTTGCAGTAAGAGTTTTGGGAGAGATCACAAAAGAACGACTGGATATTCTTCGCGAGGCCGATGATATATTCATTAACGAGCTCCACAATTTTGGGATATACGACAATATCTGGCAGGCATTTGCTGTGCTGCTTCCCGTCCAAACGGTTGGAGTGATGGGAGACACACGTACATACGAAAACGTAATTGCGCTGCGGGCTGTAACATCGAGCGACGGAATGACGGCTGACTGGTTTAGATTTGATCCTGATTTTTTAGAAGTTGTCTCGAATAAAATTATTCGTTCGGTGCGCGGTGTTAACAGGGTTGTTTACGATATAAGTTCCAAGCCGCCTGCAACAATAGAATGGGAATAAATTTCTCTATCTAAAATAAATCAGCGGGGCAATATGAAAATTAAAGAATTGCCTTTTGACGACCGCCCGCGGGAAAAATTAATTTTGCGCGGCGTTCAAAGTCTCAGCGATGCAGAACTACTTGCCATAATTCTTAGAACTGGGACAAAAGGGAAATCGGTTGTGCAGTTAGCCCAGGAACTGATTGCTAAGTACGGAGATCTAAACTTGCTTACCGCGCAAACACATGATTCGCTTAAAAATTTTCCGGGAATAGGTAAAGACAAAGCAGCTGCGCTACTATCCGCATTTGAAATCAGCAGAAGAATTGATTCTCAAAAAAAGTGGTACTCCAATAAAAAAATTTCTTCACCGGAAGACATCGCCGATATTTTCATTCCGCTTTTAAGAGACGAGATGAAGGAAAAATTTTTAGTCGTATGCCTCAACTCCGCAAATAAAATCATTAAGTACGAAACAATATCAATCGGTAATCTAAATTCCAGCGTTGTACATGCGCGTGAAGTTTTTAAAGTTGCAATTGAAAATAATTCGGCAAGCATAATATTGCTGCATAATCATCCGAGCGGCAACCCCGCACCGAGCGCGGAGGATATTAATATTACAAAAAAGCTGGTAGAAGCCGGAAAAATCATCGATATCCAGGTTTTCGACCATGTTATAATTGCCGGGAACAAATACGAAAGCTTTGTTGGTAAAAGATTGTTATGAAAATGCATTTTGAGAGTTTAAAAAAGAAATTTTTTTTGAAAATTTAATTATATTTAAAACATAGTAATAACTTCAATTAACCCAAGGAGGAATCAGATGTTTAAAAAAGTGATCAACTCTGCACTTGTAATTGTTATGATTGCAGGTGTTATTGGATTTACCGGTTGCAGCGGGGTATCGGACGAGCAGATTGCAGAATTGGAAGCGTTACGCTCCGAAGTTAAAGCTCTCGATAAAGAAGTAAATTCATTGAAAGATGAAAAAGCTGCTCTCGAAAAAGAGATTGCAGAAAAGAACGCCAAGCTGGATCAGTGCAAAAAATTACAGGCTGAAACAAAAGCTAATTTAGAAAAAATTGGAAAGTAAAAAGATTAACTGAAGGAGAAATTAAATGAAAATCTACAAATTATTTTTTGCGGGAATGTTATTCTTCTTTCTTTCAGCAAGTGTTTTTGCGCAGTCCGATAGAACCAAGGATATGACAAAAGAAGAATGGCAGAATGAAATGAATCGTTTGGCTGCCGAAAAAGTCAGTCTTACAAGCGAGTTGAACTCTTTGAAAACCGAAGTTGCCAACCTTAAAAGAATGAGAGATGGCTTACAGACATACGACGATTGCATTAAAGATCTTTATGCAATGGTCGGTGCTACTCAGGCCGACGTTGATAATTTTAGAAAACAATTGGCGGATTTAACTTCTAAGATTGACGCACGTCAAGAACCCAAAGCCGATAGACAAGCCGAGCTTGATGCTATGAAGAAAAATAAAATCAGCGCTCTCCCGGAATTCTTCGATCAGGTTCACAACCAGCTCCAAAAGAAACTTGACGAATGGATTGAAAAGCCGAAAGAAATTAACTATACAGTTGTAAAAGGCGATTGCCTCTGGAACATTGCAAAGAAGAAAGACCATTACGCAAATCCGTTTGCATGGCCAATAATTTATAAGGCAAACAGAGATCAAATTAAGAATCCGGATTTGATTTTCCCGAAACAGATTTTCAAGATTCCTAATTTGACTGAAGACGAAAAAGCCAAATACGACAAGATAAGAAGAAACTATAAACCGGCTCCGCCAACACAATCGCAGACACCTGCAACAAAGGCAGATAAGAAACCTGCTGCAACTAAATAAGGCGAGCTTGTATTTAACTGTGATTAATATTTATTAGATAAAGCCCTTTTCAAACTTTTTGGAGAGGGCTTTTGTTTTTATTTGAACAGATAAAGATTAGGAGAAATATTACGCAGGTAGAAAAAACAGTTAGACTAGAGAATGTCGATTTAATGTCATTCCTTGGAATCAACGATTCCAACATTAAACCGATCGAAGAAAGATTTAATACCAATGTTATTGTAAGAGGCGATAACGTTTACCTTCAAGGCGTAGCCGAGGAAGTGGAGTCGGTCGAAAAAGTTTTGAAAGAAATGATATACGTTCTTAACACCACCGGCAGACTTCAGTCCAACGATATTTATACAATCATCGATCTTACGTTGCAAGGCAAAGAAATTATCAGCGGCAACGAATACGAGAATATCGTTCTCTATTCCAAAAAAGATGTAATTAAAGCCAAGACGCCCAACCAGGTTGAATATTGGAAGAATGTTAGCGTTAACGATATTTGTTTTGCTATTGGTCCTGCCGGTACTGGTAAAACATATCTGGCTGTAGCGTTTGCAGTGGCTGCTCTAAAAAAAGGGATTGTCAAGAAAATAATTTTAGCGCGCCCGGCTGTAGAAGCCGGTGAAAGTCTTGGTTTTCTCCCCGGTGATTTCAGGGAGAAGATTGATCCTTACCTACGACCTCTCTACGATGCGCTTGAAGAGATGATTCCGTCGGAACAGTTGAGGAATTATCTTGAAAAAGGATTGGTTGAGATTGTTCCGCTTGCATATATGCGCGGCAGAACTTTAAATAATGCGTATGTAATTTTGGATGAAGCCCAGAACGCTACCGGCATGCAAATGAAAATGTTTCTTACCCGGCTCGGCCCCAATTCCAAAGCAATAATTACCGGGGATATTACTCAAATAGATTTGCCTTCGTATTCACAGAGCGGACTGGTGCAGGTTAAAGAAATTTTGAAGAATGTTGACGGGGTTGGCTTTGTATACTTTGACAAAGGCGACGTCGTCCGTCACCGTCTTGTTAAGGATATAATCAACGCCTACGAAAAGCATTACAGCAATAACGGAAAAAGCGCAAACTGATTTGTGAGGTATCAAAGTTTGGTTTTGCTTTCCTCCCAATATTTATCCATCTCGGTTAAGGTGGATTCGCTCATACTTTTTCCGGTCTCTTTAATTTTCTCTTCAACATAACTAAACCGGGCAATAAACTTTTCGTTTGTTCTTCGTAAAGCGTTTTCGGGATTGACTCCAAGAAATCTGGAGTAATTGGTTAAGGCAAAAAAAACGTCGCCCATTTCTTCTTCGAGTTTATCTTTATCGCCGCTTCTTTCCATTTCATGCATCTCTTCTATTTCTTCAATCACTTTTTTCCAAACGTCTTCTTTTTTTTCCCAATCGAAACCGACCTTCGATGCTTTCTCCTGCAGTCTAAATGCCCGCGCTAAACCCGGAAGATTTTTTGGAACTCCTTCGAGTACGGAATTTCTTCCCTCGGATAATTTTATCTCTTCCCAATTTCTTAATATCTCTTTATTGTCCTTTACTTTTACATCTCCAAAAACATGCGGATGCCGCCGGATTAATTTTTCACTTATGGAGTCTATTACATCATTAATGCCGAAGTTTTGATTTTCCTCACCGATGACTGAATGAAATACAATATGCAGCAGCAAATCCCCAAGCTCCGATTTCAACTCATCGTAATCTTTAAGATCGATTGCTTCAAGCAGTTCATATGTTTCTTCCAAAGTAGCCCCTTTGATTGAATCGTGTGTCTGCTCTTTATCCCAGGGGCATTCCTTTCTGAGTCGAAGCATTATTTCATAAAGATTCTGAAATTTGTCGCCTGTCATTGTGGCTCCATTTTTATAAGCAAAGATAAAGAGATGCGATCAAATGGGAAAATGCGCTGTAAGACTTTATCGTAGAAATTTTAATATATTTGAAAAAAAATTTGAGGCGATAATGATTGAAGAAAGAATTAAAGAAATTATCGGCTATGAACTTCCAAGCGCTCCTAAACCTGTCGCTGCATACGTACCCGCTCAAATTAGCGGCAACCTAATTTTCACTTCCGGCCAGCTTCCGATGAAAGAAGGAAAATTAATTGCAGAGGGAAAGGTCGGCGCCGAAGTTGAAGAAGATAAAGCAATTGAATGCGCAAGAACGTGCGCCCTGAATTGTCTTAGCGCGATGAAATCCGTAATAGGAAACCTCGACAAAATTGAGCAAGTAGTAAAAGTGGTCGCGTTTATAAATTCAGCGCCGGAATATTCTTCCCAACCCAAAGTAGCAAACGGCGCTTCGGAATTTTTGATACAGGTATTCGGTGAACGCGGCAAACATGCCAGGAGCGCGGTTGGTGTGAGCGCTTTACCTCTTAACGCTCCGGTTGAAATTGAAATGATTTTTAGAATTAAAGTTTAGGCGTATTATGAGGATTGTCGAAATGACAATAAAGCACTACGAGGAAGTTATGTCTCTGCTTACAACTACTTCGGGAATTACTATTCGCGATGCTGATTCGCGGGACGCCACGGAAAAGTATTTACTTAGAAATCCGGGACTGAGCTTTGTAGCTATTGAAGAAAATCAAATTATCGGATGCGCAATGTGCGGCCACGACGGCAGAAGAGGTTATCTTCAGCATGTTGCCGTAAAGAAAGAATTTAGAAAAAAAGGTATTGCCGCAGGATTGGTTAAAAACTGTCTCGATAAGCTTGAAGAACTTGGAATTTATAAGACGCATCTCGACGTTCTGGTTACCAACGATCTGGCTAATAATTATTGGATTAAACGAGGATGGAAAAAGCGTGATGACTTATACCGTTATTCATTTATTCGCAAGGGCATAAATAACGCTTAATGAACCGGTATCAAAAATCCAAGTTTTTTAAAACTAAACTGCTTACGCATTAACAATTAATTTTTGGCGTAGAAATTATCTTGAAATTAATTTAGGGAAATGATAAAATACATCGGAATTTTTAAGCGAATAGAAACAATTCGGTTTGACGGCTGTAAAAAGGAAGGATTTGAAAAGGCAACCAGATGAAAAAATTAGTTACCATGATATTTATTTTAGCGGTCTCCGTTTCTTACGGCCAGTTTAAAGATTCCGGCAATTCTCCGGATATTAAAAGCGGTATATTCAATAAAGGCGGCGTTTCGGAATCAATTTTTGGTTTTATCAATCCGGATAATTTCAGCATGCATCATACATTCAATCTTTCCTATTCAACTTTCGGAGGATCGAACGGACTCGCCCTTGGTGTCTATACCAATTCAATGATGTACAAATTCAACGATAGACTAAATTTACAAACGGACATAAGCGTAGTTAACTCTCCTTACAATACTTTCGGAAGCGATTTCTCCAAGCAGATCAACGGGGTTTATCTTAGCAGGGCTCAGCTTAATTTCAAAGCAACAGATAATATGAATATTATGATTGAATATGATCATAATCCTTTCGGTTATTATTCCCCTTATTACAATGGAGGTTACTCGCCATATTACAGAAGCGGATTCTACGATCGATTCGGTTTCGGGCAATAAAATTTGTTTTTTATTAAATTGCTTACCGAATTTATTAAGTAAATATAGCGCCTCATCCAATTGGAAAAATTTTCAAAAAAAAATTCTAATAAACCTTCTAAGTTAAAATCTTCAACAGTCAATATTTTTTTGAATGTTTCGATTTTTGTATTAACGGCTGTAATCGTATACATGTCATATTCCATTTATATTAAATTATCTCACCGCTCAAGCTCCGCTAAAGATCAATACAACGGTCAGGCGCCGTCGGATATAATTCAGGTTGAGGTTTTAAATGGAAGCGGAATAAGCGGTGTTGCCGATAAGTTCACCGAGTATCTTCGTGGAAAGGGTGTTGATATAGTAAAAATCGGGAATTATATCTCGAACGATTTAAGCGAAAGCCTGGTTATAGATAGAACCGGCAATATGTCTAACGCTTACAAGGTTGCTCGCGCTCTTGGAATTAAAAACGAAAACGTGATTCAGCAACTTAATAAAGATTATTTCCTCGACGTTACTATTGTAATCGGAAGAGATTATTTCAATTTAACACCTTATAAGTGAGAGGATTGTTTTGGACCCAATAAAATTTGCTAAGATGATCACGGAGATCATAAAGGATAAAAAAGGTTACGATATTAAAATTATGGACCTGAGGAAAATCTCCGGAGGTATTGCCGATTGTTTTGTTATCTGTACTGCCGACGCCGACAGACAGGTTAAAGCGATTGCCGATGAAATTGACGAAAAACTTGACTCCCAGGGAATAAGATGTTTTCATAAGGAAGGATTAGAAACATTAAGTTGGGTACTGCTGGATTATTTTGATGTCGTCGTGCATATTTTCAAAGCCGAAGCAAGGGGGTATTATAACCTTGAAAAACTTTGGGGCGACGCTCCCGTAATTAAAATTGCAGAAGATTAAAGAATTAACCCCGGAGTATTCTTGAAGAACTATTTAATAAATTTATTTAAGGAAACCCAGTCCAAACTTCCGTATTTATCTGGCATTGATATTATATTTAACGTGCCCTCTCAAAAAAATCACGGCGACTATTCAACCAATATAGCCATGATACTTGCGAAAAATCTAAAACGAAAACCTTTTGAGATTGCTAATGAAATAATTTCGAGTCTGGGGTACAGTAAAGAGATTATTGACAAAGTTGAAATAGCTGGTCCCGGCTTTATTAACTTTTATTTCACTCCAAATTATAATACAGAGATTATAAAAGAAATCCTTTTACGAAAAGAAAATTTCGGTAAATCATCCAAGAATGCAGGTAAAAAGGCAATGGTGGAATTTGTCTCAGCCAATCCTACTGGTCCATTAACCGTTGGACACGGAAGAAACGCCGTTGTTGGCGATACTGTTGCGAATATGCTCGAATGGATTGGTTACAATGTTGACCGCGAATATTACTTTAATAATGCGGGCAGACAGATGCGAGTGTTGGGCGATTCTGTAAGGTTGCGGTATCTCGAACTTCTGGGTGAGCAAATACAATTTCCAGAGGACTATTACCAGGGAGAGTATATTAAAGAGATCGCTGCAAAGTTGAAAAAGGAATACGGCGATAAACTTGTTAATGAAGAAGCCGAAGGAGTGTTCAAGCAGCGCGCGGAAAAAGAAATCTTTGTCGATATAATTGGTACTATGAACAGAATCAACATCCGGATGAAAAATTTTTTCAACGAACATACACTTTACGAAGACAAAAAAATCGATTCGCTTCTTGAATCTTTCAAAAAGAAAAATCTTTCTTATGAAAAAGAAGGCGCTGTATGGCTTAAACTAACGGAGCTTGGCAACGAGCAGGATAAGGTGATTGTTAAATCTACCGGCGAACCCACTTACCGCTTGCCCGATATAGCTTACCACATAACAAAATACGAACGCGGTTACGATTTAATGATCGACCTGTTTGGATCGGATCATAATGCTACCTACCCGGATGTTCTTGCAGGATTGCGTGCCCTTGGCTACGATGATAAAAAGGTAAAGGTATTGATTCATCAATTTGTTACGATAATGGAAAAAGGCGAAGTCGTAAAAATGTCCACCAGAA
>JAKAHQ010000058.1 GCA_021814855.1 Bacteroidota bacterium
CTTTTACCTTGTTACGCCATTTCTTTGTAATTATAGTATTTACAAATATTGGTATAACTATTAAAGCCGTCAAAAGAATTATACCCACTAAAATATATTGTTCCTTTTTCATTTTATCTTTCCAAATTATATCGACAATATTAAATGCCTTGATAGCAATAATTCTTTTTAGCTTTTAATAAGAATTTAATTTCATCACGAATTATAATGATAACTTAGTCTCCAAATATTCCTTTGAAAAATAAAAGGTTTACTTCTGTCAACTTAGTTTTATAATAATTATTGATAATTAATATTCTGCTTGGAGTGCAAAAGAGGAAAATACAATTGAAATTCAGATTCCCCATAACGGAAATCCCATTTATTTTGTTTATAACATAAAATATTTGGTGATTTCAATCAAGATATTTTTTTTAACACCTAAATTTGCGCGTCATTCTTTGCTGCTTATCGGGATTAGACATCAACTTATAAATGGAATCAAAACAGATAAAGAAATAACATCTAAGTTTACTTGTTGATTCTTTCCAATCCATATTTTATGTTGTCGGTAGTTTTAGGGGATTAGAATTTATGAATGCAAATCATACTCTCTTTTCACGCGGTATATCTTCAGCTTGTAAGTCTGAGTTACATTATAATATATATTCTACAGTACGCTGCAAAAAATCATATGGTAAATTAAGCGGCGATGCAGACGAGAAGTAAGAATAAATCTTTCATCTTTCGATATGAATAGTACGGCTGTTACTTAACTGCCACTTGCCTTCGATTAGGCATGCAGATATCTTCAGTACAAAAATTAACTGTATATAATCGAGGTATATAAATGATGAAAATACGTTTAATTTTATTTGTCGCGCTTACCGTTTTTACTTGCGGCTGCGCCGTTTACAATTCTTTATTCGGCATCAATACAAATTCCTCTATAAATAAAGAATCGTTTAATTGGAAATGCGACACAACCGACACGGTAATATTTTATTATGAGAAGGGTTCTACTGCGGAAAAAAATATAGATGAAATCGAAAGGACAACTTTGAACGACATTCGAAAACTTTTAACTATGATGGGAGTCGAAAATTATAACGATTGTATAACTTATTTCTTAGTTGAATCCAGGCAAAGGATGAATGAACTTATCGGACATGAAATAAACGCTGGAGCTATACCGCGGCAGAATTCAGTTTATGCCGTTTACGGCGAAGTGAAAGCAATCGGTATGCATGAGTTTAATCATGTAATAGCTCATAATATACTTGGGAATCCGTCGGAAAAATGGTTATCGGAAGGTTTCGCCATTTATTCCGATGATAAATGGGATTCATACGACCTGCATTCGCTAAGCAAATACTTTTTTGAGAAAGGAAAAATTATTTCATTAAGCGAGCTTACAAAAAATTTCGATTCTTACGATGAAAGAATTACCTATCCTCAATCCGGCAGTCTTGTTAAATATATAATCGGAAAATACGGCTTCGATAAGTTCAAGAAACTTTGGAATGACGGCAACGATGGAATCGAAACGATATACGGAAAAAGTATTTCTTCGCTTGAAAACGAGTGGATTGAAGAAATAAAAAAATCCGTCCCCGGTAAAATAGATTATAAGATTTAGTTATAATTTCTTTATTGCAAAATCCGGAAAGGTCAATTAGTATGCCGGAAATAGACATAACAAAATAAATATTTCGGTTTTTATTCGAAACTTTGAGGAACATGGAAACCGTCTAATTAACGGATTCTTTTAAAGCGGTATTTGAAAAAGCATATACGGATAAAGAGTGACCCGTTCACTATATATATATCAAAAGAAAAATCATTTGGAGGATTAGATGGAAACAAGTTCCGGACTTGCTCATTATCCTGATTTTACTATTGTAATTATTGTACTGGCTGTAATCGTATTGTTCATTATTCTCAAATCATTAAAAAGCATCGGTCCAACCGAAATAGGACTGGTGAACAAAAGATTCTCTCTTTCAAAACTTTCGGATGATAACCCGATTGCCTTCAACGGCGAAGCCGGCTACCAGGAACAACTTTTAATGCCCGGTTTACGATTCAAGCTGTGGCCAATATTTGTTATTGAAAAATATCCATGGGTACAGGTGCCGGCGGGAGAAATAGGCGTTGTAATAGCCCAGGTAGGTTTGCCGCTTCCGATGGGAGCTAAATCCGCCGTTTATAAAAAAGAATTCGGAAATTTTTCGCATGTAAAAGAATTCATTCAGAACGGCGGACAAAAAGGCGTACAAAGACCCGTACTCGCGCCGGGCTCGCTTGTACCTATTCACCCGGTAGGATTTTTAATTATAACCAAGAAACAAGTTTACGGTCTGCCGGTTGCGCCGGAGATGAGAGAATTAGCCGCGAGAAGCCGCGGTATACTTACACCGCAGGCGTTCGGATTGAAGCCGGAACAACTTAATGTAGTTTTAATAGAACCGCGCCACGACGAGAACGGCAGAGCAATCGACGTAGTTGGAATTGTTACTGTTAACGACGGCGACCCTCTTTCATCCGGAGATATCGCAAGCCGGCTCGGCGGGTTCGAGGATATTTCAAAACTCGAGGGCACTGCGAATGTTTCGGACCTCGCGTTGATGGAAACGATTCTCGGCAATAAAAATTCGGTTCATAACAACTACCAGGATTTCCAGGCATTCATAGATAACGGCGGAAGAATCGGTCTGCAGCACGATCCCCTTCTCTACGGTATGTATAATTTAAATCCGTTCCTTGTAAACGTTGAAATAGCGCCGATGCTTGTGATTGAACAAGGACAGGTAGCGGTTATAAAATCTTATGTAGGTTTACCTTCGCAGGATACATCCGGAGAGGAATTTAAGTTCGGTTCGATAGTCCGGCCGGGCCATAGGGGAATTTGGAGAGAAGCGCTCCGCACGGGAAAATACCCGCTTAACTCGCATTGCTACAAAGCTGAAATCGTTCCGACAGCGATACTAAATCTTAACTGGGCGGATGCTTCGTCTCAAGCACACAATCTCGATCAGAACTTGAAGCAGATCGTCGCTAAGTCCCGTGAAGGTTTTGTGTTCAAGATCGATCTACAAGTGCAAATTCATATTCCTGATACTCAGGCATCAAAAGTTATTTCGATGGTCGGTTCGGTAAGAAATCTTGTTAACGAAGTACTTCAGGCAGCGGTAGGAAATCATTTCCGCGATAAATTACAATCCATGCCGGCAATCTCTTTTATCGAAAAGAGAAACGAAATACAAACCGCCGCAACGGAATATATTGAAGCAAAACTAAAAGACTATAACGTTGAAACGCGCGGCGTATATATTCAAGATGTAGTTTTACCGGATGAGCTTGTTCAAGTTCTTACTCAAAGAGAAATCGCAAACCAGGAAATTCAGACCTACAAGAAAAAAGAAGAAGCGCAGCAGCAGAGAATCACTACCGAAAAAGCAAAAGGCACGGCCGATATGCAGGCTGAGCTCGCTAAGTCTGCGGTTAATGTTGATATTAAGAAGAACGAGGCGCAGCAGGTAAAAATTCAGGCGGAAGCTTACCAGTATAAAAAAGAAGCCGAGGGACGCGGCGATTCTTATTATGTAAGCGAAACCGGAAAAGCCAAGGGCGCCGAGATTGAAGCCGTAGGTCTGGCAAGAGCTAAAGCCGCGGAAGAGTTAAGAAAAGCTTTAGGCGAACAAGGAACCACTACCGTTAACGCAATAGACGCTTTGATGAAAGGCGATAAGAAGATTATACCGGAAATTCTTGTCCTAGGAGGAAACGGCTCCGGTTCAATCGATGGTTTAGCCGCCACGATAATGAAATATTTCAGCGGCAAAGAAAACGCTCAACAGGGTAAGTAAAATTATAAATTGGAAATGCACGAAGACAATATAACTCGTAAGATTATTGACGCCGGTTCCCAAGCCGGCGTCGGCATAATCGAAGGGTCAACAATCGTTGACGGATTAAGGTTATACGTCAAATGCAGGTGTAATCCCAATTCCGAAGAGGTAATTTTATTTCTTCACGGATTAGCGTGCTCAACGGATACATTTCGAAATGTCTTCGATGAAAATTATTTTCCGGATAAATCATTGTTGCTCGTAGATTTAATAGGGTTCGGCAGTTCAGAGAAGCCCGCAGACTTTTCTTACTATATGGAAGATCAAGCCGTACTAATCTCAAATTTATTATCTGAATTGCCGTTTAGTAAAATTCACATTGTCGTTCACAGCATGGGCGGCGCAATCGCTTTGCTTCTTCCGGATTCTATTTTATCAAGGGTAAAATCATTTGCAAACGTAGAAGGCAATTTAATAAGCGAGGACTGCGGTTTGTTAAGCCG
Organism: Bacteroidota bacterium; assembly: GCA_021814855.1. The sequence continues at coordinate 4,334 of JAKAHQ010000058.1, forward strand.
CGGGATAGCGTCAGGTACGTTTCAAGAATATGAGCGTATTCACTACAAAAAGCATCTTGAAGAATTTAATGATCATAATCAATTGCGGTTTGAAGAATCTACCCCGCTCGCAATTTTTCGAAGCGCACGATCGCTTGTCGAATGGTCGGACAACGGTAAATTACTGGAGAAGTTTATAAATCTAAACTGCAGAAAGAGCTACTTCTACGGAGAAGAAAACCGGAATATGCCCATATTGCGGAGACTTGAATTCGTAGACAAGATTATGATTCATAACAGCGGTCACGGTATGACAACCGAGAATCCGAAAGAATTTTACTCTCGGCTAGTTGATTTCGTAAAATAGAAACTGTGCTACTCCCTTATTAATCAAGTTATAAATTTCTCTTCATCGTTTGAAAGATAAAATGCCGTGGCTAAATCCATAGGTTCAATTACATAACCGTGACGACAAAAAAGCCAATCACCGGTTCAATTTTTCCAATTTGTAAATATTTATAAAAAGAAATAATTTGAATGTATCATAGCCCGGAGTATAAAAAATGAATTTAGATGTGATCCAATCGAACAATAAAAATTTTACTAATAAAGAAATTCATACCAACGGATTTTTGAAAAGCAGTAAATTTTATTTTTTGCTGCTGATATTATTCATAGCAAATACGTCGTCAATAAATTTATTTGCGCAACCATCCGGCGGACCTTATGGACCAATCATGCAAACCTATGAACTGCCGAAAGTAGCCGGAACAATCTATTATGTAGCGCCGGATGGAAAGGCGGATCAACCGGGAGAAAGTATTTCTAATCCCACAACTATCGAATCTGCAATTGAACGAGTTAAAACCGGCGACGCGATAATAATGCGCGGCGGAGTTTACCGCACCGGCAACATGGAATTCAACCAGGGGATAATTATTCAGCCATACAAAGATGAACAACCTGTTATGAAAGGGACCTTTGTTGCGACCGATTGGAAAAACCTGGGCAACGGATTGTGGACAACAAAGTGGTCTCACTTATTCCCTTCAAAGCCGGCCGATTGGTGGCAGCGCGATAAAGAAGGCAAGAAGACGCCTCTCTACCGCTTTAATAACGACATGGTTTTTGTGAACGGGAAATTTCTTCAAGCGGTTGGATGGGAAGGCGAAGTAACGGAAGATACATACTACATTGATTACGACGCCGGTTTGGTTTATATCGGCATCGATCCTACAAACAAATTAGTCGAGATAACAGCGCACGACGCGGCATTAATCAGAACAATAAAAGAAGTGCACGGTAAAATGCCCGATCATGTAGGCGCAACCATTAGAGGAATTACATTTACTCAATACGCGTACCGCGCTTTGGAAATTGAAGGAAAGGAACCCGAGGGATTATCGCCGGAAGCGGACCACGGCAAAGATGTTATTGGCTCCACTATTGAGAATTGTACAATCTCTTTTTGCAGCCGTGTAGCCGGTTACTTTAGAGGCGATAAATTTACAATGCGCCACTGCAAAATAAGCGATACGAGCACGGAAGGAGTTTACGTTATCGGTTCCGCCGATATTTTATTGGAGAAAAATATTTTCACCCGGAACAATATAGAACATATTACAGGTTACTATCCTGCAGCGGTTAAAATTTTCAATCAGTGTTACCGCGCCACGTGCAAAGATAATTTAATTATCGATCTTCCCTACTCTAACGGAATTTGGTACGATGTGGGAAATGTCGACGGGCGATTCATTGATAACTGGGTTCAAAATGTAGGAAACATTAAGAGCAATTTTTCAATTGAACAACCGTGGCCGAGCGACAACGGATTTTTCTTCGAGATTTCCAAAGGCGCCGTCTGCGCAGGAAATGTTTTTGTCAACTGCGATCACGGCGTTTGGGCGCTCAATAGTTCGAACGTTCACTTTTACAATAATACATTTATCAATAGTACGGCATGCATAGCGCGTAACGCCCGAAGCGCCGCTAACGATCACTTTGGCTGGCATCCGAGTACCGGTCCCGATGTTGATAAAAGAGAGGGACACATTTTTGTAAACAACTTAATGGTGGGCGACGAAAATTTTGACCGTTCCCTTTTATACGTTTGGCAGCCCGCGGCAATTTGCGACAAAGTACCGAATCCGCAATTGAAAGAAATGGACAACAATATGTTCATTCGCGAAGGCGCGGCCGAAGACAGCCCGTTGATTTGGTGGAGCCCTGTTAAAAATGAAAAGTGCCGAGAATCATTCAATACTCTTAAAGGATTGCAGGTACTTCTGCCCCAGTTTTCCCGGCACAGTACATACTTCCCTAATTACGACGGTCCACTTTTCAAAAGCATGGAATTGGGCAATTATGAATTGCTAAAATTATTCGCCGGCTCGGATAAAGGAATGAAGCTGCCTGCTGAAATAGCAAAACTCATCGGTGAGAAATCCGTTAATTATGTCGGAGCTTATCCGCCGGTGGAGTAATTCGGTTATATAAATTAAATATTAATCGCAATTCAAAAAGTTATTTCAGAAAGTTTCGGGTGAACAAAAAGAATATTGCTTTAGTTAGACTGTTCAGCCAGCAAATTGCTTCTCACCAATTCACTTCTGCAAAAGATTTGGTTGGATGGATGGGAGCTATGCAGGCTCAAGATTATGCAATGGCAAAGTGGGCAATAGGTGTACGGCTTCCAAACAGTACGGATAAAATTGTGGCAGCCGCCATCGACAAAGGTGAAATCATCCGCACTCATTTGATGAGACCAACCTGGCATTTTGTTTCTTCAGATGATATTTACTGGATGCTTGATTTAACAGCAGCCGGAATAAAAAATTCGATGAAATCCCGTCATGAACAAATGGGATTAACCAAATCCGTATTCAGCAAAACGGCTAAGATAATTGAAAAAGAATTGAGGGATGAAAACCATCTTACGCGCGATGAATTGGTGCTTAAGTTTAACATTGCGGGAATTTCTACCGGCAACAATAGGGCGTCGCATATTTTCTTTCGATTGGAATTAGACCAGCTTATATGCAGCGGATCATCAAAGAATGGCAAGCCCACTTATGCACTGCTTGAAGAACGCGTCCCTAAAAAGAAATCAGTACCAAGAGACGATGCGTTGGCAAGATTAGCCGGAAAATATTTCAGCAGCCACGGCCCGGCAACTTTAAACGATTTTATATGGTGGTCAGGTTTATCTGTAAAGGATGCAAGACTCGCTACAGAAACAGTCAAAGATAAATTCACAATTGAACAAATCGATTCGCAATTTTATTTTTTCCCTGATTCCTTCCCGCCAGCCAAATCTGCCGCCGATTCTATGTATCTCTTGCCTGCTTTCGATGAATTTATTATCAGCTACAAAGATCGCAAAGCATCTTTGACTTCCGAAGATCATACAAAAGCAGTATCAAACAACGGAATATTTCACCCGGTAATTGTATCTGGAGGAGAAGTAATTGGTACCTGGCGACGGACAGTTAACAAAAATAAGATCGAAATGGAAACCAAATTGTTTAATCCCGCCCCTGCGTCAGTTGAGAAAAAAGTTGAAAGAGCTTTCGGATTATTCAAGAATTTTTTAAATGGAGCCGTGAAATCAAGTTAACGATACTAAAATGGAAGCGCTTGGAAATTTGATTCGCAAAGTTATCGCAGAGGCGAAACCTATTTCAGCAAAAATCAAAAATGAAACTGCAGATGCAATACACGCCAGCGATAAATGATTGAACGAGAAAATACCCGGGCACATAATCAATTCGGCAGCGAGTAATCATCAACGCTTTGTAAGTTAGTCCGGCAAACGTCAATTTTATCGGATCACTTAGTTGTGAAATGCCAGAGAGGACCTTTCAAGGTATCGGAATCCGTTACCTCGTCAATTCTCCAATAATAAGTTGAGTTAGTTTCCAACATTCCCGGAT
>JAKAHQ010000059.1 GCA_021814855.1 Bacteroidota bacterium
ATCAATGATAAGCTAAGTATAGCCCACCGTCTTGATGATTTCGGAATCGATATTATCGAGGGCGGATGGCCTGGCAGTAATCCGCGCGATGAAGAATTTTTTCAAAGAGTGTCAAAGATTAATCTGAAGAAAGCTCAAATTTGCGCTTTCGGTTCAACTGCAAGATTCCCGGATAAAATAACTACCGATGCGAATCTTAATGCGCTTCTTAAAGCGGAGTCGCCCGTTGTAACAATTTTTGGCAAGACCTGGAAATTTCATGCGGAAAAAGGACTTGGATTGAACGAAGATCAGAACGAAGAACTGATTTATAATTCCGTAAAATATTTGAATGATCACGGCAGGCGCGTCATCTTCGATGCCGAACATTTTTTCGACGGCTTTAAGGATAGCGAGCAATTTGCTGTTCGCATGCTCAAGGCCGCCGAAAACGGCGGCGCTGATGTGATAGTTTTGTGCGATACAAACGGAGGAACTCTTCCTCACGAAGTTAAATATGCAATGGAAGTAGTGAAGAAAAATATTTTGAAGCCGATTGGAATTCATACGCATAATGACGGAGAACTAGCCGTTGCCAATTCTATTACAGCCATCGAGGCAGGTGCTCAGCATGTGCAGGGTACAATTAACGGAGTCGGCGAAAGATGCGGAAATGCAAATCTGGTGAGCATCATACCGAATCTAATTCTAAAGATGAAATTGAAAACACGCAATCAAGTTCAGCTTGATGAATTGACTTCACTCGCTAATTATGTTTTTGAGGTAATGAATCTTGTTCCGAATACGCGTGCGGCATTTGTAGGCAATTCTGCTTTTGCACACAAAGGCGGCATTCATGTAAGTGCTGTGCTTAAAGACAGCAGGATGTATGAGCATATTGCGCCTGAAACCGTAGGCAACAAACAGAGAGTGCTCGTTTCGGATTTAGCCGGTCAAAGCAATATCCGCTACAAGGCAAAAGAATTCGGAATAGATATTTCCGACAATAACGAGTTAAGCAAAAAGTTGGTATCGCATATAAAATCTCTCGAGTACGATGGATTTCAATTCGATGGAGCCGAGGCGTCGTTCGAATTAATACTTCGCACAGAGACAAACGAATTCTCTCCGTTCTTCAAAACTCTCGATTCGAAAGTTCACGTTACTTTCGACAACCAGGGGTTGACAACCTCGGAAGCCGTTTTGAAAGTTGAAGTAGACGACGAGATCGAACATACGGCGGCAAACGGCGATGGTCCCGTTAACGCGCTCGACAATGCTTTGCGGAAAGCCCTGCTTCGTTTTTATCCAGAAGTTGCCTCAATAAAATTAATTGACTATAAAGTACGGGTACTTAATGAAAAACAAGGTACAGCGGCCAAGGTGCGCGTTCTAATTGAATCGAGCGATGGAAATGAAACCTGGTCAACTGTCGGCGTTTCTGAGAATATTATCGAAGCAAGCTGGCAAGCATTGTGCGACAGCATCAATTATAAATTGTTTAAAAGCAATAAAGATAAAGAATCGATAGAAGTTTAATTCGGAAACAACTCTCGGCGCGACAGTTTATTTTTCATCACTCATTTGGGGAATAAGCAAGCATTCCTCTCTCTTATTCAAACCGGCTTCTTTCCATCGCCTTTGATCTAATTTATTTGAAAAGATTGGTATATTATTTTAGTTTATACTCGATTTCATTCGGAAAATATTTATCGGATGAAAGGATAAAACATTTTAACAAAGATGAGGAGAGTATGAGACGAGTAATGATGATCGTGCTGATTTTTTCGATTGCATTTTTTGAAGCGTCGAATATTTGTGCGCAGCAGAAAGAAAATACCGAAGCTAAACGGGAAAATCCATGGTACAAGAGCGAACCATTTGTCTTTCCGAAACCAAATCCAAATCTTAAAGTCCTTCCGCTAATTTCTGTTAAGGGAAATAGTTTTGTAAATCCTAAAGGCGATACCGTTTTATTCCGCGGCCTGTCTATTTCCGATCCGGATAAAGTCCAAGGTCAAGGTCACTGGAGTAAAGAATATTTTGCGAAAGCAAAAGAGATGGGCGCAACGCTGGTTCGCATACCTGTCCACCCGATTGCCTGGCGGGAAAGAACGCCGAAAGAATATTTGAAGCTGCTTGATCAAGCTGTCGAATGGTGCACTGAACTTGGTATGTATGTAGATATCGATTGGCACTCAATCGGTAATTTAGAGACCGAGCTCTTTCAAGATCCTTCGTACAACACAACAAAGAAAGAGACATTCGAGTTCTGGCATACTATTGCAAATCATTTCAAAGGGAACAACACGGTGGCTTTCTATGAATTGTTTAACGAACCGACAACTAATTTTAATACTTTAGGCCCTGCCACCTGGGAAGAATGGAAAAAGATCAATGAAGGTTTGATTACTATGATACGCGCATTTGATACCGAGGTAATTCCTTTGGTTGCACCGTTTGATTGGGCGTACGATTTAACGCCGATACTCATTAATCCAATCAATGCGCAGGGTATTGGTTATGTTACGCATCCTTACCCGCAAAAGAGAAGTCAACCGTGGGAGCCAAAATGGGAAGAAGACTTTGGATTTGCCGCGGCTAAGTATCCCGTCATTGCTACTGAAATTGGATTCAGCACGGTTGGATGGCGCGGAGAAAAAATTGATAATCATGATTACGGCAAACGAATTGTGAGCTATCTCGAAAGCAAAGGTATCAGTTGGTTGGCTTGGGTATTCGACCCCGAATGGTGGCCTCAGTTATTTAAATCCTGGGATACTTACGAGCTGACCGAGCCGGGAAAATTTTTCGAGGAGGCCATGCACGCGCCGGCGGTTAAAAAATAATTTTAATAAAGTATGACTGAAAGAAAGAGAGTGTCCAAAAAGTAATTTTCAATTTGATAAACTGTGAATATCCTTTTGAAATCCGTGTTTATCTGTGTCCTATTTTTAAAAATTTTTACTTTTTGGACAACCTCTCATTGTTTAAGAAATTTTTATTTCTCCCATGCTAAATTACGCACCATCTTTTTTGAATCCCACGGCGCCGGATCACCTCCAAGATATTTATGAAACCATTCTAAATGAGCATTATAGTAGAGCGGCATAGACTTCAAATTGTTCGGCCAGTGCCCGTCGTTCTTAAAAATAATCAAACGCGAATCAATTCCTTTCAATTTCAATTCCGTAAAGTATCGTATGCTTTGTGAGTAAGGAATTCTGTAGTCGCGTTCGCCGGTGATAATTAATGCCGGGGTAGCAAAGTTTTTAACATATCTGCTCGGAGACATTTTTTCGTAGGCATCCGGATTGCTCGATTTAGTTTTCAAGTCCCAATTGGCAAACCATAATTCCTCGGTATCTTCCTTGAATTCAGCAAGATCATAAATGCCCATCATTGAAGCGAGACATTTGTATCGATGAGTTTTTGCCTGAAGCAAATTCATAAAATATCCGCCGTAGGACCAGCCCATTGCGCCGACTCTATCTTTATCAACGTATGGAAGAGTTTCTAAGTAATCGGTTACCTTCATTACATCCTGGTATACTTTGCCGTCCCAGTCGCCGGAAATCTCTGCGGTGTAAGCTTGACCGAATCCAGTTGAACCGTGAGGATTTGGAAACGCAACAACATAACCTGAACCGGGATAGACTTGCCAGTCCCCTCGAAAAGAATCCATCCATTGCATTTGAGGGCCGCCGTGAACATTTATCACAAGCGGATATTTTTTGTTAGGATCAAAATTGTGCGGCTTAACAATAAATACCTGCACCGGTGTTCCGTCTGCGCCTTTAACCCAAGCTTGTTCGGCGGGACGAATGTCGACATGCTCTTCCAATTCTTTGTTGAAGAATGTAATGTCTTTGCGTTCTGCAGTTTTCAAATTAAAGAGTGCAAGGTCAGTCGGTTTATCTACCCGTGAATAAGAATAAATTACAAAATCGTTTTTAGGGGAAACAACAAAGCTGAATATCGCGGCGTTGTCGATTACTTTTTTAATCTCAAGTGTATTTATGTCGATGTTGAATAACGGTTGGTATCCCTTCTCGCTGCCGGTAAAGTAAATCGATTTTGAATCGTCGGCCCATTCAAAGTCGTCTACCCAGTTGTCAAATTTATCTGTGATGATTTTACTTGTTCCGTTTGCACGATCGTACAATGCCAATCTAATTCTATCCGATTCGTAATTCGGAATTACCTGTGTTAAGTAAGCAATATACTTTCCGTCGGGAGAGTATTTGGGATTGAAGTCAGCGCTTTGATTTGCAGCTGTTATATCTTTCAAACCGGAGCCGTCACGGTTTACAATCCAAATATCGGAATTGGTTGATTCTTCCGGGTTGGCAACTCTTTTAGAATCAAATGCAATTTCTTTTGAGTCCGGCGAAAAAACATAATTGCTGCTTCCTCCCAGGGCAAAAGTAGGAGAGTCAAAATATCCTGGAGTTACATCGGTATATTTTTTTTGATCAAGACCGTAAACGAATACATGAGTATACTGCCCGTCTTCATAGTCCGTCCAGTGACGAATAAATAGACTATCGGCAAGGTGAGCTTGAATTGGTCCGTCGTTCATTGCCTCGCTGATTTTTTTATTGCAGTCTTCATCGCCGCCGCATTCGGGAAATACTTGAGCGGAGAACAATAAATATTTACCGTCGTTGGAAAGTTTGGGTGATGAAATTCCCAGACTGTTGTTAGTTATTTGAGTCGCCTCGCCTCCGGATAGGGGCAAATAATAAAGTTGTTCCGAACCGCTTCGTGTTGATACGAAATAAATGCCTTTGTCGTCCGGACTCCAGATAGGATTGTAATCCGCCTTTGGATTTGTAGTTAATTGCCGGAGGTTGCTTCCGTCCGCATCGACCAAATAAATATCAGTGTTGGATTTGGATTTATAAAGGTCGTTTGTTGTAACCGTAAAAGCTAAGGTGGCGCCGTCATGCGACAAGACCGGTGAGCCAACACCTTTCACTTTGTAAAGATCTTCAATAGTGAATGCTTTTTTCTGCGCCGATAACGGAACCGCAACAATAAATGAGAAAAAAAGCAACGATAAAAATTTTTGTTTCATTTAATTCTCCTAATCAATTTTGAAAATTCTTTTGCTCCAAAACTACTGCAAAATTATGATTTATAACCAAATCGATTTAGGGTAATCATTTTCAAATTTCAAATAAGATAATGATGAAACTAAAGAATACAAAAGATTGTTTTGGAGACATAACTACTAATTGTCATTTATAAAAATGAATTTTGAAATGAGGTTCCCATGATAAAATTGTTTGCAGTGTTTTTTCTGCTAACCGCAGTTGCCGCTACGGCGCAAATTAAAACAGAAACAGTTGAGTACAAAGACGGCGATACTGTTTTGAAAGGATTCATAGCTTATAATTCAAAAATAAAATCGAAAGCCCCGGCAGTAATGATTGTTCACGAGTGGTGGGGATTAAATGATTATCCAAAGATGAGGGCAAAGCAGTTGGCGGAGATGGGCTACTTTGCTTTTGCGGTTGATATGTACGGTGAAGGCAAGGTTGTTACAACTCCTCAAGAAGCCGGCAAGTTAGCCGGCGAGGTTAGAAGCGATATTCCGAAACTCAGAAAAAGAATTGTTTCGGCTTTAGATTTTATAAAGAAAGATAAAAGAGTCGATCCAAACCGGGTTGCGGTTATCGGTTATTGTTTTGGCGGGGGAGTAGCTCTTGAACTTGCTAGAACCGGTGCGGACATTAAAGGTGCGATTTGTTTTCATGGCGGTGTAAACACACCTCACCCAGAGGAGACAAAAGATGTTAAGGCAAAAATATTGGTTTGCCTTGGAGCCGATGACAAATATGAAACGCCGGCAGACGTTAAATCTTTCGAAGATGAAATGAACCGTTTGAATGTAGATTGGCAGCTGAATTATTACAGCGGCGCTGTTCATGCATTTACAAATCCCAATGCCGGCAATAATCCCGCGTCCGGAGTTGCCTACAATGCCAGGGCGGATAATAGATCATTCGAAGAAATGAAGATGTTTCTAAAAGAAATTTTTGAAGGGAAATGAGTCCGTCTTTATAAGCTTATTTTAATAGGGGGAAATGGATTTTGAACTATAATAAATTTATTTTGTTGTTGGAATTAGAAAGTATTTATAATTCTAAAGAAAATTTCACAATGAGAAACAATTCGGAAAATATTTTACCTACAAAACTAAGAACCGCGCCTCATGTTCGGTTTAATTCCGTTTTACCTCTCGGATCTACCTATCCCTGTTGTTGCTGTTGCTGCTGACATAGCAAACGCTTTTCAATTTAATTATTACATAAATAAACCCAAATAATTTCTATGAAAACACAGAATGATAAAAACATTATGCTATTTAAATTTTCGGAATCGCTGCTGAGCAAACGGCAAGCGCATTCCTGTACATCATCGCTGAAAACAGAAGCGATCGAATACGTTAACGAACTGATCGATTTTCTGTTCCCTCATTTTTCAAGTAAGGTTTATTATTCGCCGGAAGACGTGATAGCAAAACTTCAATTAATGGAGAGAAATCTAATCAGTTTAATTAAGCAGTTGAACGGCGGTTACGAAGGCGACGTATTAAAAACGGCAAAGGCATTTGTGGAGAAGATCCCGGCTATTCACGATATGCTTTGGGCCGATGCTGAAGCGATTTACAAAGGCGATCCGGCGGCTGAAAGCATTGACGAAGTTATTCTTGCATATCCAGGATTTATGGCTATTGCAATTTTCAGAATTGCTCACGAATTGTACCTGCTGAATTTGCCGATCATTCCGCGGATACTTACCGAGTACGGCCATGAAAAAACCGGCATCGATATTCATCCCGGCGCGACTATCGGCTCGCCGTTTTTTATCGATCATGGCACCGGCATCGTTATCGGCGAAACTTCCGTCATTGGCAGAAACGTAAAGCTTTATCAAGGAGTAACTCTTGGTGCGCTTAGCGTCGATAAAAAAATGCAGTCAACAAAACGTCATCCTACAATAGAGGATGATGTGATAATTTATTCGCAGGCTGTTATTCTTGGCGGCGAAACGGTTATAGGTTCAAACAGTGTTATAGGCGGCAATGCCTGGGTAACCAGCAGCATAGCCCCAAACTCAATTGTATACAACAAAAGCGAAGTAAGGGTAAGAAGCAATATCGAAATGGAAAACACTATCGATTTCATAATTTAAGGAGAAAAAAATGAAAGCAAAGAATATATTAGAAACAATCGGCAACACTCCTCACGTTTTAATCAACAATCTTTTTCCCGGCAATGAAGTTTGGGTTAAGCTGGAAAAAGCTAATCCCGGCGGCAGCATAAAAGATAGAATCGGTTTGGCAATGATCGAAGATGCAGAAAAGAAAGGCATCTTAAATGAAAAAAGTATTATTGTTTTTTTCATTTGGTGTTTATTCTGCCAATACTTCCAACCATAATTTGTCATCATATTTTTATTTTAATAAAGGCTTTAGATTATCGTTCCGCTCCTTGTGCTTTGGGTCTTAGTATAGGTAAGTCCCTCTTGCTCAGCGAGGATTAGAACGAATGTCTCTCACTTGGCTTGAATTCATCAAGCACCTTTTAATTTATAAAAAACTTACTTGTTTTAAAATTACCGGACTGTGTAAAATAACTGCTTCATAGCCAACTATTGGTTCTAAGGGGTTATTAAATTTGTGAACCGCCTTGATGTCTTTTCTACGCCGGAGCGACCGCCGCCAAGTTTCGCTTCGCCACTCAGGATTTATTCTCTTAGCTTCCGCTTCAACCTGTTCGTAAGTGGCATACTGACAAACTTTAATATAATTTATAAGCTGGTCGGTTTGCGTCATATTATTAAACTGTATTATCTCTTCGCCTCTTGATAGTTCTAATGCCGTTTTTAATAAACATCTCACCAAGCGTGTTGTATCTGATACAAGTTTGCTTTACTGCTTCTAAAAATTCAGCTTTTGTTTTTTCATCAGTACGGATATAAATGACGACTGATTTAGATTTAATTTCTTTCATAAGAATTGATAAAACTTAAATGATGTCGGCTTTTAAAATTGACACCTCTTTTAGTTCGTTTACACCAAATATTGAAAAGGTTTTTCGGGCCGGAATAATAAACTATAAATTTACGATTACCATTGTCCTGATGTAGAAAAAACCAAAATCTTATGTAAAGAATTTTGAAATAAAAATTAAGAACCTG
>JAKAHQ010000060.1 GCA_021814855.1 Bacteroidota bacterium
CAAGAAAATGAAAGACGGCTACAACCGGCTGGCGCAGAAACTCGGAATGGATTATACCAAAGCCGTTGGATACAACTGGCGGTCGCTCGCAAACTTTGATGCAAAGGCAGGCGATCCGGCAGTTCAAAAAGCGTTGATGCAGCAGGAGATGATTAAACGCGGCGTACTCTGGCAGGGATTTCATAATATGTCTTTTTCCCACAGCGATGCCGATGTAGATTATTCTTTGCAGGCGCTTGAAGAATCGTTGTTAGTACTCAAGAAAGCCGTAGAGGAAAATAAACTTAGAGAATCTCTCCGCGGCGAACCTCTTCAACCCGTATTTAGAAAAGTTGACAACTTTAACATGAAACCGATGAAAAGATAATGCAGAACGTAGAATTCAGAATGCAGAATAAACTAGATGGCAAATAATGGAATTGTTCAATCTAAAAAATAAAACGGCAATTGTAACCGGCGCGTTAGGATTAATCGGCAGAGAACACTGCAAAGCATTAAACGAAGCAGGGGCTAATGTAGTCGTCGCAGACATTGATGAATTAAAATGCATCGAGTTTGCGGAAAATCTTTCTACCGATTCAATCGGAATTTCGCTCGACGTGACGAATCCCGAATCGATAAAAAGATTACGCGATAAGGCGCTTCGCAAATTCGGGCATATCGATGTGCTTGTTAACAATGCCGCCATTAACGACATGTTTGAAAATCCCAAAGCAGCGAGCGAGCAATCCAAATTTGAAAATTATCCTCTTGAGCTGTGGCATAAATCCGTAGATGTGAATTTAACCGGCGTATTTCTTTGTTCGCAAATTTTGGGAACACTTATGTCCAAGCAGAAGTCCGGCAGCATTATTAATATTGCTTCAACTTACGGCATTACGGCACCGGATCAATCGCTCTATATTAAGGAAGATGGGACGCAATCGTTTTACAAGCCGCCGGCTTACTCCGCCACTAAAGGCGCGGTTATAATGTTCACAAAATATCTTGCCGCCTATTGGGGAAAAGACGGAGTGCGCGTAAATACTTTAACTCCCGGCGGCGTTGAAAATTCTCAAGATCAATTTTTCATCGATAAATATTCATCTAAAACAATGCTCGGCAGGATGGCACAGCCGACCGATTACAAAGGCGCGTTGATTTTTCTCGCGAGCGACGCGTCAAGCTACATGACTGGGGCTAACTTAATTATAGACGGCGGCTGGACCGCATGGTAAATCAACGGGAACTTATGGCAAAGAAAAAACTATCAAGAAAGCAGATACTTAAAAAAGCGGCGAAGATAAAATTACTTTTAACCGACTGCGACGGTGTTTTAACAGATACCGGAACATATTATTCCGCCGAAGGCGAGGTAATGAAAAGATTTTCCATACGCGACGGTATGGGTGTCGAAAGGCTTCGTAAGTATGCCGATGTAGAAACCGGAATTGTAACCGGCGAGGCAAACGGAATAGTAAAGAAGCGCGCAGAGAAATTGAAAATGACCGAAATTCATCTCGGTATAAATTATAAAGACAGAACATTCAAAGAAATTTTGGAAAGAAGAAATCTCAAGAGTCAAGAAGTTGCTTTTATGGGCGATGACTCCAACGATGTAACAATTATGAAACTCGCGGGATTAACGGCCTGCCCTTCCGACGCGACCGAGTTCGCTAAAAGAGAAGCAGATATAATAGTAGAAAACAAAGGCGGGTACGGGGCGTTCAGAGATTTTGCAGAATTAATCATCGAAGCTAAAACAAAAAAGAAATTTTTTAGAAAGGACGATGATGAAATCAAAAAAGATTAAGATCGGAAACAAACTCATCGGCGACGGAGAACCAGTTTATATTATCGCCGAGATTGGCATTAACCATAATGGATCGGTTGAGCTCGCAAAAAAATTGATTGATAGCGCCGTTATGTGCGGTTGCGACGCGGTTAAATTCCAAAAGCGCACACCGGAATTGTGCGTGCCGAAAGATCAATGGAATATTGAACGCGATACACCGTGGGGAAGAATTTCTTACATCGAGTACCGCCGCAAAGTGGAGTTTGGCTTTGAGGAATATTTTGAGATCGACGGATACTGCAAACAAAAAGGAATCGACTGGTTTGCCTCTCCATGGGATGAAGAAGCCGTTGATTTTATGCAGAAGTTTAAACCCGTGATGTACAAAATTGCTTCCGCATCGCTAACTGATTTCAACCTTCTTAAAAAAGTTAAAGCTACCGGCAGACCGGTAATGCTCTCGACGGGTATGTCTACTATGGAAGAGATTGAAGCGGCTGTGGATTTGTTAGGAACGGAAAACTTAATGCTCGCGCAATCGACATCAACCTACCCGTGCAAGCTTGATGAATTAAATCTTCGAGTGATTTCTACTTACAAAGAAAAATTTGACGGCATACCGGTCGGCTACTCCGGTCATGAAACCGGTTTGGCACCTACTCTTGCCGCGGTTGCTCTTGGAGCCGCATTTGTAGAAAGGCACATTACTTTAGACCGCGCCATGTGGGGCACCGATCAAGCCGCGTCGGTTGAGATTGTAGGTTTGGAAAGGTTAGTCCGGGATATCCGCGATATCGAAAAAGCTCTCGGCGACGGCGTTAAAAAAGTTTATGAAAGCGAATTCGGCAATTTAAAAAAATTGCGAAGAGCTCAAACAAATTCAAACGCATAACATCAAACTTCATGATAGAAGGAAATACATTTCAAACGATATTTTCGTGGGTCAATAATCTTTATCCTTACGAAAAAATTTCTTACTCGATAATTATCGGCGCCGCTATATTGTTTGTCGTCCTCGAAAGAATTTTTCCGTACAACAAGGGACAAAGAATTTTACGCGAAGGATTTTTTAACGATCTCGCTCTTTACACAATAGCTCAAAGTTATATCCTCGGAATTCTAATCTTCACTTTCATCATCTCAACAATCGACAATACAACCGGTCTTTCCAGACTTCATCTTTTTAGAGATGTACCGATTTGGATTCAACTAGTTTTCTTCACAATCACACACGATTTTTATATTTACTGGATGCATCGCTGGCAGCACGGCAATAAATTTTTATGGCGTATTCATGAGGCGCATCATTCTCCTAAAAAAGTTGATTGGCTTTCGGGTTCGCGCTCACACGCGGTAGAAATTTTAATCAATCAAACTGTTGAATTTCTGCCGATAGTTCTTCTTGGTTCGCCGCCGGAAGTCGCCGCTTACAAAGGAGTAATAAGCGCCGTGTGGGGAATGTATATTCATTCCAATCTAAACGTTAATACAGGAATTCTGCAGATGTTTATTAATGGTCCTGAAATGCATAGGATTCATCACACTACAGGCAAAGGAAGAAATAGAAATTTTGCAACAAAGCTGGCTGTATGGGATTACTTCTTCGGCACTGCATTTAGACCTGATAATAAGGCGGAAGTTTACGGTTTGAAAACTTTTTTCCCGAATAACTTCTTCAAGCAATTTGCTTTCGCTTTTAGAACATTCAAACATTCCCGTGAAATAAAATAGATTTGCGAAACCTTCGAGGCCGTTTTAAATGACCTCGAAGGTTAAAAAAATTATAATCCCGGAATTGGTTTGTCTTTAGGATAGGTAACAGAGTAAACAAGTTTTTTAGAAATCGTCTTCCCTTCATCAACATCAACAATCCATTTTAATTTGCCGGTTTCGGAATTGAGAGAAGCGCCGGAAAGGTCAACCGACTTAACGGTGATATCTTCGTTTTTAGAAATCGGGATTTGATCTTCAACTATGATCTTTGCGGGTGCTTTCTTGTTGTTTCTGATTTTAATTTCGTATGCAAAAGTCCGCTCGATGTTGCTGCTTAAGAATTTATCTTCGGAGTAATCTTTGATAACATCGCGCGAGACGGAAACATTCTGATCCCTTCCGAGCGAAATTGAAAGCGTGTCCTTTGTTGTACCCGGATTTATATTAGATTGCCCTACGTAAGAATTTTCAAAATAGATATTCGCTTCGCCCGGAAGCAAATTATAATTTGACCAATCCGTTAACCTGGCAACTAAGAAAGCATTCCCGTCAAGTTTTGGAGCTGCATAATATTCAAAAGTTGCAGGCAGTGTAAAATCTTGAAGGGCGACTGAATGCGGTTTATTATCCGTTGGAATCGAGTATTTGATTTGCGGTGTGAACTCGACCGAGAGCTGTTTTTCATTCATTTCCATATAATCTGCCATTGAACCGACTTCTGCAAGTGCAGGCGCGGAAATCTTCATTTCCTGCACGGCCTCTGTTCTATTCATCATGCTTTTCTTCATCGGCTGAATTGCAAACGGTCTCGCGAAATCGATGAACCATGGGTACAGCTCCGGCTTATTGTTGTTGGCTATTGGATTTCTTGTAGATAAGACAATTGCTACGTCGTTCCAATCAATCGAACTGTTTTGCCAGACATTCGCTTTGTAATTCAAAGTTACGGGTGAATTTATTTTCTCCGCACGAACATCGTAAATAGGATTCCAGCCTGCATCATGAATTAAATATGAGAGATTAAAATCAACCGTGGAATTAGAATTGCTAGATAAGGTAACTATGATTTCATTAGTAGGTTTATTCAGCTTTGCATTCAATTCATTCAACTGACTCTGAACGCGATCCAGATCCTTCTTAAGTTTTTTTTCTTTCAAAGAAAGATCGTACAACTTTGTTTTTATTTCGGTCAGCTTCTTATAAAAATAGTCGGACATCTTTTCCAATTCGGTCACAGATACTCCGATCTTTTCGTTGCCGATGCTTTTATTCGCAACCAGCAGCGCATCCTGAGCCCATAAGACATCCTGCTCATTCTTATTTAACGCCGCGGCTCTATTTAAAATTTCCAGCGAGTCCTCAAGAGTTTTTATCTTGGGAGTTTTCTCTGCCGGATGCAGATAATTAAATCTTTGCCCTATCGATAATATCGTAGCGTCGCCTTTGGCCGAAACACTTATACTGTTTTGGTCGATGTTATCCGCCAGGCCGGTAAAGACAACATCGTGCAGACCTTTTTCAAGTTTAACATTTGCGTTATAATCAAGCTCGGCTCCTCTCAAAAAAACCTTCACGTTAGAGAGGACGGGATTTGTAACAATTTCACCTTGGGCAAGCATCAGTGACGAAATGAGAAGCACAATTCCTGCCGCACATATTATTTTTTTCATGGTATACCCCTTCCTACTGTTTATTCAAAGATAATCAAACTTTGCCTTATACTTAAATAATTGAAAATGTGTTCCTGGTGTAAATTTTTCCGGACAACTGCATTCGAAGCTTTTACCTCAGCTTTCAAAAGAGAGCCGCTTTAGTTATTTTTTCGAAGTGTTTTTATCAAGTTTCTCATTCCAAATACCAATCGAGAGATAACGTTAACCGGGAATTATGAAGCAATTATTAATTGAACTCATCAAGAAAAATTTTGCGTCCATTGTTGAAAACTGGACGGCAAAGATATTGCCTCTGCTGAAAGATAAGCTTTCGGAATCGCAGGTACGCACCTTTGTAGAGAGCAGCTTAAGCACATTTATCGAAATTTCCGAAGGCGGGGATTATAAGTATGCCGATGAATATTTGATCGACATTTATAATCTTTTTTCTAAAGCTAACTTAAACTTGCTGGAAGTAAGCCAGCTTTTTAGCCAGGCAAGCTTTGCAATTTTCCATCCGCTTGAAACCGATGCATCGAGCAACATCGACCCGATGGTGATGTTCAGTTATATAGATGATTTAATAGAACAAATTTTTGCAAGGTACGGCATGCTTCTTCAGGAAACAAAGATGAAGGAGCTCGAACATGACCGCGACCGTCTAGCATCCAAACTCCAAATCAATCAGGAGTATTTGAACAGCATCCTGCATTCGTCGGATTCCGCTATAATGGTTGTGGATAACGACGAAAAATTTATTTCGTGGAATAAGGGAGCCGAAAAAATATTCGGGTACTCCGAAGCCGACGTCTTGGGAAAAGATTCTTCCTTGCTTCTGCCCCACGGAGAAAAATATGCCGACGAATTACGCTGGATACAGGAAGTAACTAAAAATACAAGCCGCGCGCAGATATTCGATACTGAAAGAAAAACTAAGGGCGGAGACATTATTAATGTTCGCCTTAACGTTTCAAGTCTGCCAAACCAAAAAGGAGAATATAACGGCCGGTCTGTTATAATAAAGGATTTTACGGAGTTCAAAAGATTGCAGGCGCAGATCGATCAATCGGAAAAACTTGCCGTTATTGGTCAGCTTGCCGCGGGTGTTGCGCACGAAATCGGCAACCCGCTTACTTCTATTTCGGCGCTGGTGCAAATTCTGCAAAGAAGAAGCCAGGATGAATTTATGAACGAGCAGCTTGCGAGCATCAAAGAAAATATCGACCGAATAACAAAGATTGTTCGCGAGCTGGTAGATTTTTCCAGGCCGCCTAGTTACGAAACGGCTGTTCAGGATATCACCGATATTATTAAAACGGCCCTCGGCATTGTTAAGTACGATAAGCGCGTTCGAAAAGTAAAATTCGACACCGACTTGAAACCCACGCTGCCGAATGTTAATGTTGCCGCAGATCAACTTTTGCAGGTGTTTGTAAATATCCTGATTAACGCTCTTGATGCCGTAGAAGGAAACGGTACAATAACGCTTAAATCCAATTTCGATCAGAAAAATGTTTTTGTAGAAATAGATGACGACGGCTGCGGGATGGATGAAAAAACTGTCGAGAAAATTTTTGACCCGTTTTTTACAACCAAGGATGTAGGCAAAGGTACAGGTTTGGGCTTATCCGTAAGCTACGGAATTATAAACCGGTTCAACGGAGAAATACGAGTAAAAAGTAAATTGAAAGAGGGAAGTAAATTCACAATACTGCTTCCTATTGAGTCCAATTAGAGGGAGAAATAATGTCTGCAAAAATTTTAATAGTCGACGATGAAAAAACAATCCGCGATTCGCTTAAGATGGTTTTGGATGAAGAAGGATTTTCTACCGAGACCGCGGGCGACGGCGAAGAAGCGCTGCAAAAAATAAAGGACAATGAATTCGACGTTGTTATTACAGACATAAAAATGCCAAAGCTGGACGGCATGCAACTGCTGGAAGCCGCCTCAAAGATTTCTCCCGAAACATTTTTTATCATAATGACCGCTTACGCCTCCGTTAAAACCGCTATCGATGCGCTTCGCAACGGCGCTTATGATTACCTGGTCAAACCGGTGGAGTTTGACGACGTGATAATACGCGTTAAAAGACTTGTAGACTACAGGAAGCTTTCTCTGGAAAATAAAATGCTGCGCCAAAGAACTTCTTCCGATGCCGGATTTACAAACCTAATCGGTAAATCGGAACCGATGAAAAAGGTTTTCGATATCATTCAGCAGGTGGCGCCTACAAACAGCAACATCTTAATTATGGGAAAAAGCGGAACCGGCAAGGAATTGGTAGCTAAGGCAATTCATTACAACAGCAAAAGAAAAGACAAAATATTTTTGCCCATCAATTGCGGGGCTATTTCCGAAAACTTAATTGAGAGCGAATTGTTCGGCCATAAAAAAGGATCGTTCACCGGCGCATCGGACGATAAACAGGGACTTTTTAAAGTTGCCGACGGCGGTACGCTATTTCTTGACGAAATTGGTGAGCTCCCGTTAAACCTGCAGGTTAAACTTCTCCGCGCAATCGAGGACAGAGAATTTATTCCCGTCGGCGGAGTTAAATCCGTAAGCACGGACGTGCGCATAATTGCCGCCACAAATCAAAACCTTTTTGAAAAAACAAAGACCGGCGAATTCCGCGAGGATTTATTTTACCGGTTGAATGTCGTCGAGATAAAGCTTCCTTCGTTAAATGAAAGGAAGGACGATATACCGCTCCTGCTCAATCACTTTATAGAAAAATACTGCAACGAGATGGGAAAGAAAATTTTAGGCGTCGATAACGAGACAATGAAAATTTTAATGACTCATGATTGGCGCGGCGGCGTGCGTGAGCTGGAAAATGTTATCGAACGCGCGGTTATTTTTGCAGCAAATGAATATTTAACAAAAGATGATCTTGCGGAATATCTGCGCGGCGGGAACATTCCTCTCGGTTTTCCGGATTCCTTAAAAGAAGCGTTGAGCAATTTTGAACGCGAACATATTACACGAACGATAAAAAAATACGAGTACAACAAAGAAGAAGCAGCTAAAGCTTTAGAGATCGG
>JAKAHQ010000061.1 GCA_021814855.1 Bacteroidota bacterium
GCCAAATAATTTTTGTTTGGTAAAGAATCTGTGTTTATAATTTCTTCGATGCCGGAAGGATTTATAATTTTAACTTGGGGAAGCACCCTGTTTGAAATATCCGCCGTGATATTTTGCCCGGCCAGGTTTGTAGATTGTTCTTTCATCTTCGAAGCACACGATAAAAGGAGTTTATTCATTAACGGCGCAAAAAATCCTTTTACGGGAAAATCATTCCAGCCAAGAACGGGAGCGGAGTTAAACAAATATATTTTTCCTCTTCCGCTGCGGTATTCGCTAAGGAAGGAAGAATTGTCGATCATCGAAATGATATTTTTTCCGACCGATCCGGGACTAATCTTAAAGTAATGATAAATTTCCGGCGATTCAATCTGCTGATCTTTTTTATTCTCGTAAATATCTGCGAGCAGCGGGTTTTGAAAATCGGTCTTGTCGAATTGAGAAAATGTTAGCGATGAATTTTCTTTACCAACTGAAGCAGCCGGCGCCGGAATTTTTATTGCGCCGCAAAGTTTCTGAAAATTTTGAAGAGTGCTGGATGAACCGGGCATTATCACTACATTGCCGCCCGTTTCAATGTATTGCTGTAAAGCAGACCAGTCCGAATTTTTTCCCGAGCCGATAACAAATACCGCATCATAATTCTTCAAGTTGATCGAGGATGCTTGCTGTAATCCGTATTCGCTTATCGTTATTTTATTGGCGGGGTCTTGAACGGCCAGCTTGATAAATTTATCATCGTCACGATTATCATAAAGTAACAGCAGTGAAATTTTTGCCGGTACGTACACGCTGAAAAATCTTTTGTTATCTTGAAGTATATCATCGTCTTCAAGGTCTGCGGTTACCTCCACCAAACCGGTATCGATGAGAGTTGTTTCGAAGGGGATATCTTTAACCTCGCCGGCAGAGAGCGTTAAACTTTGCTGTGCGCTTCTTTTTCCGTTTATGGAAAGAGAAACCACCGAACCGTTAACGGGTTGATCCGAATAATTTTTTACCTTTGCTGTAAAGCTTACGTTTTTATCTTTCTCAAAAATCTGATTGTTGGGAATAAGATCGTCTATTCCAACATTTACCGCGCGCCGTTCCGATACATCAATAAAGTATAACCTGACATTTTGGTTGAGCATGGTAGATATATTCGACAGCTCTTTGGATGAATTGAAGAGTCTTCCTTTTTGAAGATCGGTTAAAATGTATATCTCTTTGTTAAAATTTTTTGATTGATATAAAACCTGCGCCGCTCTTACCACGGCGTCGTTAATTGTTTCGCTGACGTAGGAAATTTGTGTGTCGTCAATGTTTTTCTTGAGAAGAGATAAATTTGTTGTGGGTTTACCTGTTTCTTTTGCAGCCGAAGCCAAAGGTATAAGAGTTATTTCGTCGCCTTGCTGAAAATTACTAAGCAGGTTTTTTGCTATCTGCTTGGCGTGGTTTAGATAAGATCCGTTCTCGGTTACAACCGACATGCTGAATGTGTTATCGATAATTATAACGGCGGATGTCTTTGCTGCTGACGAACCACCGAAGGTAAAGGTTTTGACAGTTGGTCTTGCGAATGCCATTACGAGTAAAATTATTATAGCCGTGCGCAAAAGCAAAAGCAGCCACTGCTTAAGTTTTATTTTTCTAATCTTGGTTTTCTGGAGCTCTTTTAGAAAGGTAAGCGTGCTGAATTCAATCTTCTTTAATTTTCTGAGATTAAGGAAATGCAAAGCAATTGGAATAGCGGTTGCAATTAGTCCGAATAATACTGCGGGATTTAGAAATGTCATCTTACGGTTACTTCTTTATAAATGTCGATCAATTTGTTTGTAAATATAGCGGTATCAAAGTTATCCAACACTCTTTTTCTGGAAGCCGTTCCAAATTCTTTTCTCTTTGCATGATCGATTATGAGCAATTCAATTTTTTCTTTCAACTCCGCAGCGTTTTGTTTTTCAAACATAAATGAAGTTACACCGTCGAGGGCAATATCCAGAACGCCGTCGGAGTTAGAGCATACCGAAGGTTTTTCCATACTCATTGCCTCGATGAGAGAAAGTCCAAATGCTTCCGCGTGGGAAGGGAAAACAAAAATATCCATTGCCGCAAGAATTTCAGGAATGTCGGTTCGGTACCCGGTAAAAATTATTTTGTCCGTTATACCAAATTGAACAGCAAGTGATTTAATTTCTTTGGCGTATTTATCCTCGCCCTTGCTCGGCTCTCCTATTATTATAAATTTTAAATTGCCGAATTTTTTGGTTAACTCCCTTGCCGCAAACAAAAATTCTTCATGGCCTTTGCCGGGACTGAAGCGCGCCGTCATTCCGATTAATAGCTCGTTCTCGTCAATTTTAAATTCATTCCGCACTTTATTCTTATTGTACTTTGCCGGATCAAATTTATTTGCGTCAATTCCGTTATGAAGAAGAATAATTTTTTCGTCTCTCAGCGGAGTTGTATCTACTAAATTTTTCTTAATTACACGGCTTATTGCCAAAGCTTTTGTAACACGGCCGTAAATAAATCTATGCAGAAAATCTTTCTTAACAATGAATGAGCCGACGTGCTTGCTGAGAAGTAAAGGGATGTTGAAATTTGCCAAACGTAACGCAGGGGTTATGAGCCAAAGGTCTTTTGAAGCTTCGGCATGAATCAAATCATATTTCCTTTCCCGAATTAGCCGGCTAAGTTTTAATACTGCACCCAGGCTCAATTGATTTCTATAATTAACTGTAAAGCCAGTCAGGTTTTGTTTTACCGCTTCCTCGTAAAGTCTGGAATTTGGAAGGCACAGCATTTCTACTTCAACTCCGGAAGCCGCAAGTAATTTTGCGGTTAGGAGCGAATACATTTCCATTCCGCCCCAGCTGCGGGAAAGACATGTGTGAAGAACTTTCATTAGTAAAGCTTTTTAATTTGTGCGTCGCGGAAATAATGTGTGAGAATCTCGTCGAAGCCGTATCCCATTTCTCCCATCACCGCAGCGCCGATTTGGCAAAGCCCTACGCCGTGTCCCCAGCCGGCGCCTTCCAAAATAAATTTTTGAGGAATTCCGTCAATGATATTTTCCTTTTTAACAATGAATGCCGAACTATATAAATGAGAAGGGGAAAGTGTTTTACGAATTTCAAGTTCTTTGCCGATTGTAACGGTGCGCCTTTCTCCGATTATTTTTAATTTGATAATACGGGCGGAGTTGCCGCGCTCAATTGGAATTAGGTCTTTTATTTGCCCGAAGTCGATTCCGCTCTTTGTTTTGATCAACTCGGATAATTCTTGTTGCGTATACTCAACTTTCCATCTAAAAAAATCTTTTGTTTCGAGATCAAAATCTACAAGCACTTGCGAAAGTATTTTTTTATTTGATGTGTTGCAGAAGGAGTGCGGATTTCCTTCGATCCATCTCTCGGCGCTTTTTTCATTCCGAAGATCGACCTCCGCGCCGTCGGGTTCAAATTTATAATCAACCATGGAAGAAAGATATTCGTGAACTTCCGGTTCCCAAACATTTTCAAAAGACTCTGTCATTCCGCCGCAGCATTTTGAATATCGCGTATCGCAAATTTCGTTTTTGTAGGTTAGAGTGAGTCCGCGCGTAGAAGCGACGGCGCTTGAAGCGTTTTCGTTTAGAATTTTTGTTACGCCCTGGTAACGCTGGCAGTGATCGTCCGCGCAAAAATCAAAATTCTTGTGATCATCCCTGTTGTACCAACGTATAATTTCGTTTTCGATAACGGATTCGGAAACAGCCGACTTTCCTATTTTTTCCATCTGCGCAAGAAGCCATCCCCGGGAAACAATCGCGTGCGATTTTAAAAGCTCAAACGAACTATTCGCGTTCATTTCCGATGAAATCACCGAGGTAAGATATTCTTCAAGCGGAAGAATATTGATTGCCGTTACGGCATCGTTTTCTACAATTAATTTTAACGAGCCGCGGAATCTTTGGTTTTCCTTTTTCTGCCAGTGGAATCCTTTACCGATAATTACATTCCGGATAAGTAATGATTCCGTTTCAATGTCGTCCGGAACAAAAATAAATTCTTCGGCTGTTACAATCTCGCTCGAATCCTGAAATAGCGCAATATTGTTGTCTTTCAGCCGGGCTTTAAATTTTCCGCTGAAGTGGCGGCCGTTGCTTTGATTTTTATAATCGCCGTACAGATCAAAGTGAATTTCCCTGTCGGAAAGTATTCCTATGGTTACAATCGGTTCGTTCATTTTGTTCGATTTATTTTTCCGGATACAATATAATCACGTTGTTGTTAATTCGTTAGGGAATTACTAATCCTACCGGAAGCCGATTCGGCTAAATCCAATCTTTAATTAATTCCTGATACTTAACCGGATTGAATTGCGTGTAACGATATTCGCCGAGGCCATTAAGCCGGTAAGGATCGCTCGAGAAAAAAGCGTCAAGTTCCTCCATCGATTTTGCACGAGCTACAAGTATTCCGCCGATTCTCGGAACTTGCGGGCCCGACATAAGAATGATTCCTTTGTCGTAACCTGTCTGAAGAAACTGCCTGTGGGCCGGTAAAATTTCTTCAATTTTTCCCAGAGGCGCCCTGTAAATTATCTCTATTATAAAATGATTCATAACTTGCCGGATATTTGTTGTAAATCGAACTTTAAATCTTCGTATTGATGTTCTTGATTGTAGACTTGCTAATTACGCTTAGTCTTACATCCTAATTAATTAAATAAAATCATTTAGTTCAAACAAAATGGATTATAGAGTTCTACTTTTTTATAAATACATAAATTTTCCGGATCCGGCAGGATTTCAAGCCGAACATTTAAAGTTCTGTTTAGAGAATGACATCAAAGGACGGGTTTGGATTGCATACGAGGGAATTAACGGAACAGTCTCCGGCACGGCAAAAAATATCGAAAGGTACAAAAGGGAAATTTGCCGCTACGCGGAATTCGAAGATATCTGGTTTAAGGAAGACCTCTTTAATGAACATGCCTTCAAGAAGATTCATGTTAGAATCAAAAAAGAAATTGTGACTGCCGATTTTGGCCGTGTCGATCTTAATAAAACCGGCAAGAGATTAAAGCCGGAAGAATTAAACGAATTTTATTCCGGCGGAAAAGATTTTATTATTATTGATGCGCGTAATGATTACGAAAGCGTTATTGGAAAATTCAAAAATGCAGTAACGCCCAAGATGGAAACATTCCGCGACTGGCCGAAAATAGTTAAAGAGCTTGCGGAGTATAAAAACAAAACGGTAGTAACTTATTGCACCGGCGGAATACGCTGCGAAAAAGCTTCGGCGCTCCTTGTCGAAAACGGTTTCAAAGATGTTTATCAAATGGACGGCGGAATTTGGAATTACATAACGCAATACCCGGACAAATACTGGGAAGGGAGCGTTTTTGTCTTTGACGAACGCCGCATTGTCACGCCGAATACAAACGAAGAAATTAAACATATCGGTAAATGTTATTACTGCGGGAGACCTACTTCGTATTATATCAACTGCCACAATCAGGATTGTGACAAATTATTATTAACCTGCCATGAGTGCAAAATAGAAAACGAATATTGCTGCTCCGATGAATGCAGGCATTCGTCGAATAAGAGAAAAATCTTTCATGGGTAAAAAGTTAACGGTAATTAACCGTTAAATTCTTGGTAAATTATTTTTGTCCCAGCACTTCAATCTCATAAACCAAGCTTGTATTCGGCGAAATTATAAACCGTTTCTTTCCTGGAATTTCTTTAGCATAAAATCCCGAAAGATCATACGCAAGTTTCGAGGGGACAATTACAGTTCTCTTCTCGCCCGGTTTCATATCCTTAAGTGTTTCGTCAATACCGGGGTTGATATGTGTTCTGCCTGACATATATTCAAAAGTCTCCGGCGTTTCTAAGACATTTGGAGTTCCGGTTGAGGTGCTGCAAAACTGTTTATCTGAGAGTAAAAATTTCCCTGTGTAGCTCACTTTAAATATTGTTCCTTCAGCGGGTTTGTTGCCCGTTCCTCCTTTTGTGATAATGTATTTCAATCCGCTTTCGGTTGTTTGAGCGCTCGGCCAGTTTTTAATTATTGTTCCGGCTTCATCTTTCAATCTTTTTTCTTCGGTGAGTTTTACTTTTGCTATTGCTTCGTCAACCATCTTTCTAAATGATTCTTCGGTTACTTTAAATTCGTTTGCTTTTTCGCCTATTCGAACGATGTTCACGCTCTTGATTGTATCACCTTGAACAATTTTATTGACCACGTCCATTCCATCGACAACCTGCCCGAACAAAGTATAATTACCGTCAAGATAAGAACGGTCCGCAAGCGTAATGTAAAATTGGCTTCCGTTAGTGTTTGGCCCGGCATTCGCCATTCCAAGCATTCCCGCTTTATTATGACTTAGGCCGGAGTAAATTTCATTTGGAAATTCATATCCCGGTCCTTCCATCGTATCTTTTCTGGCAGGCATTCCTGCTTGAATAACATGTCCCGGTACAACGCGGTGCCAGATTGTTCCGTTGAAATACGGGTTGCCTTGCGGGAAGGCAGAATTTTTTATTGTCCCTTCGGCGAGCCCAATAAAGTTCGCAACAGTCATTGGAACGTGTTCGTAATCTAAGTTAAGTGTAATTCTTCCTTTATTGGTATTTAAGTCGGCGTAAATACCATCGGGCAGAAAAGCCCCCTCGCGCGGAAGCATATGATCCATGTTTGCAATTCCGTTTGCGAGCAAAGCTATTATCAAGGTTGACTGCTGCTGAGCATCCGAAATTATTTGATCGTAAGTATCGAGCACTGTATGCCATGTTGTTCCGTATTTATGAGGCCCATTTGATCGCAGGTAGGGAGCGGGAACGCCTTCCATCATAAAAGAAAAACTATCTGTTCCGCCGCGGCCGGCTTTTCTAAAAGGAGCTCCCTCGGAAAATTTAAAAGGATATTTCAAGTCAAGACTTTCAATCGGTGCTGCAACGCTTTTCAAATCGTTATAAATTACTTTTGGAACAACCAACCCTGTGATGGGATTTGTCCCGAAATCTTTATTAAGCATCACGGAAATTTTAGAAAGCTTGTCTTTATTTTTTGCAACCCAAGATTTAGAACCAAGCAATCCGCGTTCTTCCCCGGCATAAAGCTGAATCATAATTGTACGTTTTGGTTTAGCGCCGGCTTGCATCAGCATATGTGCAGCTTCCATCATAGGCGCAACGCCGGAAGCGTCATCAACAGCGCCGGTAGCGCAATCATAAGAATCCAGGTGCGCGCCGAGAATTACATACTCGTCCGGAAATTCTGTGCCGGGGATTGTTCCGATAACATTATAATATTTTACCGGACCTGGTTTGAAAAAATTACGGATGTCGAATTGAAGTACTACATTCCTACCTTGAAGAGCCAGGTTTTTAATCTTTACAAATTGCGAATCGACAAGTTTAATATCGCAAAGAGTGGGAAGTCCGTCCCAGGATTTAACGCATCGCGAGTCGAGCAATCTGATTGGAGAAGGTGCGGGTTGAATTGTGCCGAGTGCGCCGGCAGCAGATAATTTTTTTGTTAATTCGGAAACAGAATCTTTATCGCGGGGCCAACCTGTATTTTCTCCGTCGATTAAAACCCATGCACCTTTGATTTTATTTTTCAGAGAGTCAAATTTAGCGTCCGTCGAGGGTATAATAACAACATGTCCGCGTTCCACTCCTTTGGTTCCGGCAGTGTAAGAAGGCGTGCCGAATTCCAAAATTTCTTCTTTAGGCGAAATCATTTTTCCAAACCAGGGTCCGCGGTTAAATCCGACGGGAACTTCGCCCGCTTCATCAAGGGAAACCTGCAATCCCCAACTTTTTAATTTCTCCGCAGCCCATGTGCACGCGTTCTTAAATGCGTCGGAGCCGATTATTCTTCCGCCGATTCTATTGCAAAGAACATCCTGGTATTCCATAACGCGGTTATCATTCTTGCCGAGCTCAATTAATTTTTGTGTAACGGTATCTTGCTGCGCATTAAGGATAGTGATGAAAGAAAAAAACAATAACGGTTTTAGAACAATCCATTTGAAAGAAATTTTCATTTTAATTCCGGGTTTTGTATAAGAATTTTCAATTAGTCCGAGTCATGCCTGGGATAAACAATTCCACACTGCTTTCGTATTGCATCGAGTGTATCTATTAGATCCAAA
>JAKAHQ010000062.1 GCA_021814855.1 Bacteroidota bacterium
GAAAAATATGCCGGCAAATATTTTGGTACTTCGGATCTTACAGCAATTTTATCGATCCTATGGAAGCTTTTATAAAATTTTCAGAATCGGCCAAATAATTTTGCGGAACAGTAAAATCAAATTGGATTATACTGCCTTTGGCGTTTTGAAAGATGATTTTATATGAAACAAGTTTATGCTTTGAAAATTTTATTTGAGTAAATAAAATTTTTGAATTAATAAAATTTAGAGAGGAAAGATTATCATCCTTATATTTTTGATCGAGTAAGTCCTTGTAATAGTTAATTCGCGCGCTCTTCACAATCGTGGAATCTTCAGTAATTACCTTGCCTACACTTAGCAAGCCGCCTGTTGAATCGTTAAAGAACACGTACACCGGCTGGTAAATAAAATTTTCGGAAGAGTTTTCGGCTGTGCCGCGTGTCTCTATTTTTTTTGAAATGGCAGTAGGTCTTAAGCTCCATCCTTTTGGCGGAGAAAATTTTATTCCGAAATCCTGATCGGCAACTTCGATACCGAGTTTTGACGAATCTAAAACGACGTAATTATTTGCACCGGCGCTGTTGTCTTTCTTTCCGCAAGAATTAATCAGCAGCAGCGCGAACAAGAAAAATAATTTCTTGTAAAGCTCTATTCGGTTTATATTAGCCATAGAAATCATCTTAACTCTTGATTCAATTTTTCAGAATAATTTTCCTAATTGAAACTACATATAAATATAGTTATCTTAGAACAGAAATTTTGAAAAAGTTATGCTCAAGTTTAAAATTTTTAGAAAAATAACCGGAAGGAATAACCTCCGTAATTACCTCGTTTCCCGCTTCGAACAAGTATTCTAAATATCCGTCCATCTTTCTCGATTATTTCATTTAATATTTTTTAACTTAATCAACCAGTGAGGTGGAAAATGACGGATATTTTCACAAAAACAATTTCAAGTGAAAAAGCAACTTCGCATATAACTGCAAATAATGTTCATGATGTACTCCGCACAAAAATGCTTGTCGACGGTTTCGATTTTGTTTTAGATTTGGAAAGAAGCCATGGTTTAATAATTGTTGATGAAAAGAACGGCGATGAATATTTGGATTTCTTTTCGTTCTTTGCTTCCGCGCCTGTTGGAATAAATCACCCGAAAATGACTTCCAAAGAATTTAAAGAGGAAATGGGACAAGCTGCGCTCAACAATCCTTCAAACTCGGATATTTATACGGTAGAGATGGCAAAATTTGTAGATACTCTTTCACGTATAGCCGTACCGCAATATTTCAAACACTTATTCTTTGTTGCCGGCGGAACTTTAGCTGTTGAGAACGGATTAAAAACCGCATTTGATTGGAAAGTGCAAAAGAATTTTCGAAAGGGATACAAGGAGGAACGCGGACACCAGGTAATTCATTTTCGCGAGGCATTTCACGGCCGCTCAGGTTATACAATGTCCCTCACAAATACGGACCCTGTTAAAACCGCATACTACCCAAAATTCAATTGGCCGCGAATAGTTAATCCAAAAATAAAATTTCCTCTCGAAGAAAATTTAACCGAGGTATTAAAGTTGGAAGCGCAGGCGATAGATGAGATTTACGCTGCAATAAAAAACAATCCAAACGATATAGCTGCAATTATCATAGAACCGATTCAAGGCGAAGGCGGAGACAATTTCTTTAGAAAAGAATTTTTTGAAAAGTTAAGAATAATAGCCGACGAAAACGAAATTCTTCTAATGCTGGACGAAGTTCAAACCGGAGTTGGAATGACCGGCAAAATGTGGGCACATGAACATTTTGTTGAACCGGATATAATTTCTTTCGGCAAAAAAGTTCAGGTTTGCGGTATAATGGTCAGCGATCGGATTGACGACATACCTGAAAACGTATTTACAAAATCCAGCCGAATCAATTCTACCTGGGGAGGCAACTTAGCGGATATGGTTCGAGCAAGAAAATATTTTGAAATAATCGATGAAGAGAATCTCGTAGAGAACGCAAGAAACGTTGGCAAGCATCTCTTAAACAGATTAACTGAATTGCAGAAAGAATTTCCCGAATACATTTCTCAAGCACGGGGCCTCGGTTTAATGTGTTCTTTCGATCTGCCGAATGCGGAAGTAAGATCAAGATTCCTAAAAGAACTTTATCGGGATAAAATGATAATGCTCGGCTGCGGAAACAGAAGCGTTAGATTCAGACCGCCGCTAATTGTTGACGCGTCGGATGTGGACCGCGGCATTGAAACAATAGCTAATACATTATTGAGAATGTAAATCGTCGATAGGTATAGCCATCGATTCTGTAGACGAAGATGAGAAATTATCATAACATAATTCTCATCTTCGTTATCAAACTTAGGACAGTCTTCTTAAAGAATTCCACCCGTAAAAATATTTCCCCCGATTTTTTAATCCATTCTTTTGCAATACTTAGACTTAAATCAACATTTATATTGAAATGAAATCAATATTCTTCGTAATAAATGTACCAGATATTAGTTCGAAAGATTTACTTTGCGGAATCTAATAGCTCCGGATAAAACATAACTGGAGTTAAAAAGATTATAACCGCCGGCTAACGATAAATCACTGCCTATGTATGTATCGATGCCTCCGTTTAGATCTCCAATATTAGTTCCGGTAAGTTTAAAGTTGATCAGAACGTGATTGTCTATTACTGTTCCAGCAAAATTGAATGTGATCCCATTCCAGGTGCCTGTGCCGCTAATTGTATTTCCTGTTTGCGCTAATAATAATACAACGGTAGGATCTCCCTGAGAATCGCTGTATGGAACGGATTGATATTGTCCAGTATAATTTGAATTCTGGACGGGGTTGTTAATAGTATCCGAATTGCATCCTGCAAATAATATTACTATTAACCCAATGATTGATAAGGTTTTTGTTTTCATTGAGTTACTCCATTAACTTCAATTACTATTTATTTCTCCATTGAGTTTTCAATCTCAACTTTCTAATTCTATTATCGAAAAAAGTTTTGCTGAGTTTAATTTTTATTGCTGGTAATGATTGCTTGGGAAAATTTTTATTAAAGCGGTTGGTAATTTTTCGTAATAAGTTTTTAGTTCTTCTTAATTAGAAGTTGGCAATGGATTAATTGCTAATTATACTGCGCAGCTTAGACAATATTTTGTAATTTATAGATAAGGATTCAAGGAGTGATGTTTAATGGTTCAAACAGCAGGTAAAATTTTTGTAGTAGCTACACCGATAGGTAATCTCGGCGATATTACTTTTAGGGCTGTAGAGACACTTAAGAATGTGGATTTTATTATTTGTGAGGATACGCGGGTGACAAATATTTTGCTGAATCATTTCGGTATAAATAAACCATTGCTTGTTGCAAATGCTCACAACGAATTGAAGGTGACAGAAAAAATTTTGGAAAAAATTGCGGAAGGATATTCGTGCGCATTGGTTTCGGATGCAGGCACACCGGGTATTTCCGATCCGGGTGTTCGTCTGGTAAATAAACTGATATCGGAAAATGTCGAAGTAACGGCTGTCCCGGGAGTGTCGGCATCAGTCACTGCTTTAAGCATCAGTGGTTTACCGACCGATGCGTTTGTATTTGAAGGTTTTCTTCCGCAAAAAAAAGGACGTCAAAAAAAATTAAAACAACTCGCAGATGAAGACCGGACTATAGTGCTGTACGAATCAACTTACAGGATCAAAAAACTTTTGGAAGAAATTGCCGAGTATATGCCTTTGCGCAAACTTGTTGTCGCGAGAGAACTGACAAAAAAATTCGAAGAAACGTGGCGCGGTACCGCCCCCGAAATCCTAAACAACATCGAGAATAAAAATATCAAGGGTGAATTCGTTGTGGTAATTGCACCCTTGAATTGGAAAGAAAAAGAACTAGATATTCATTCCGAATCGTATTGAATCAACGAGTGAACATCATACTTGCTTAATTTTTCCCGTCCATTTAAAAAACTTAGCTCGATAAGAAATGATATTTGCACAACTTTACCGCCAAGTTTCTCTACCAATTTACACGCAGCTTCCATTGTACCGCCGGTTGCAAGCAAGTCGTCGTGGAGCAAAACACTATCCCCTGCTTGAATTGCATCCTTGTGAATTTCGATCGTATCGGTTCCGTATTCCAAAGAATAACTCTCGGATAAGGTTTCGGCAGGTAATTTGCCCGGTTTACGTATTGGAACAAACCCAGCTTTCAACCTCTCAGCAAGTATTCCGCCAATAATAAATCCTCTAGACTCAATTCCAACTACCTTGGTTATTCCTTTGTCTTTAGATAAGTTATGAAATTTTTCTGCCGCATCAATAAGTCCGTCGGGAGATTTAAGCAAGGTGGTGATATCTTTAAAAATAATTCCATGTTTTGGAAAATCCGGCACATCCCGTATTAACTTTTTCAAATCCATGTTAGGCCTCAAAGATTTATGAAATTTTCTGATATTTCAAAATTTTTAAGTTCATTGAGATAATTCAGCAGCAACTCTTCGATAGGAGCATATTCAACATGTTTCATTAATTCCTGTCTTACCTTATGCGAATTGACCAGGCCTTTGAGATAACCGCTGTAATATTTCCTAAATGGAATTAAGGCCGCTCTCGTTTCTTTTATTTCTAAAGAATATCTTAAATGTCTAAGTGCCGTTTGGATTCTTTCATCGGCTGAAACTTGAACAGGTTCTTTTCCGTTTAATAGCTCTTTCGATTCTCTAAATATCCACGGGTGATCTATAGCGCCGCGGGCAATCATTACTGCATCGGCATTCGTTTCTTGAAACGCTCTTAAAGTATCTTTAGCGTCGAATACACCGCCGTTAAGAGCTACCGGTATTTTTACAACATCTTTTACCTTAGGAATCCATGACCAATCTGGATCACCGGAATGCCCCTGCGATCTTGTTCTGCAGTGAATTGTAATTGCGGCAGCGCCTGCATCTTCAATTCGTTTAGCAATTTCCAAAATATTAATAGAAGAATCGTCCCAACCGATCCTAGTTTTAACTGTAACAGGAGTACTCACAGTCTTTACAATCGACTCGACCATTGTCTGCATATATTCCGGATCTTTCAGTAAGCCAGCGCCCGCGCCGCGGTTTGCGATTTTTTTTACCCAGCATCCCGCGTTAATATCAATGATATCGGGATTTTTAGATTCGGCAATTGCGGCGGCTTCAATCATCGGCTCTAGATTACCGCCGTAAATTTGAATTCCCACAGGGCGTTCGCTCTCCGTAATTTCCAGTTTTCTTTCGGTTTTTTTATTCGAGCGGATCAGTCCGTCCGAGTTCACAAATTCTGTATAAACTACGTCGGCCCCAAGTTCTTTGCATAACCGCCGGAATGCGATGTCGGTTACATCTTCCATTGGAGCGAGAAGCAGGGCTTTATCTATATTTATATTTTTTATATTAAACATCTTTTAGCGGCCGAGGCCTTTCCATTCTTAAATAATAATATGTTAACAAGAAAGCTATCATTGTAAAAAAAGCGCCGGTTAAAAATGGGAATTCATAACCTAAAAAATCAAATGAAAAACCTCCCCAAAGCGGCCCCAATATTCTGGCAAAAGCAGAGAAAGATTGATTCAAACCTAAGACCGCGCCCTGTTCATTTTCAGGAGAGTGTTTCGAAATCATGCTGAGTATTGTCGGCTGAAGAACAGCGCTTCCGATTGCGTAAACCGCCATTACAATTGAAGCGCCTAAAAAATTTCGACCGTAGGGCATCATTCCTAAACCAATCATCATAAACAAGGAACCGAATAAAACCAGACCTTTCTCCCCTATCATTTTGGAAAGCCGTTTCATAAAACCGCCCTGAACACCGGCGCTCAAAATTCCCATGATGCCGAATAACATTCCGTTATCCTGATCGGTAAAATGATAAATCTTTACGCCGAGAATAGGAAATGTGCCGAAGATGTTAGCCATCGAAAAAATAATTATGAAGAAAAGCAACATTAAAATTCCAAGATCCGGATGAGAAAGAGTTGTCTTTGTAAAATTCCAATCGAAAATTTTTACTTTTAATTTTGTATCGCTCTTCTTTTCATGCAGCGATTCCGGCAGCATGAAGAGAGCGAATAGAAACGCAATAAAAGAAAAAGTAGCGCTGCCAAACCCTGCAATTGAATATCCGTATTTAGAAAGCAAAGCGCCTATAAGCGGACCGAATACAAATCCCAATCCGAAAGCCGCGCCGATCATTCCCATTCCTTTGGATCGCTCTTCTTTGGTAGTAACGTCGGCAATATAAGCCTGGGCAACAGCAATATTGCTTCCGCCTAAACCGGCAATCATCCTTGATATGAACAAAAGCAAAAAGGAATTTGAAAAACTGAACAGCAGGTAAGCAGAGACCGACATTAACTGCGTAATTAAAATCAACGGCCGCCTGCCGATCTTATCGGAAAGTTTACCTAAGACGGGATTAAACAGAAACTGCATGAGCGAAAAAATCGCGACCGTCATTCCAATTTGGAAATCGCTCATGCCGATCTTTAATGCAAATCCTGGAAGAAGAGGAATTATTATCCCGAATCCCATCAGATCGATGAAAATAGTTACAAAAATTACCGAAAGAGAAGCTTTATTTTTAGTTGCCATATTTTTTGTTTTTTTATGCCCGCAAATATACAATGAATGAATCAATTCATTGTATTCAACAAGGAGTAAAATTAATCAGTTCATTTAGCGAAAATTTTTTCATCGTTGGAGGGACGAAGTAAATTTTCAGTATCTGCAAAACTTTCGGTTAATTTTCTTTTATCTGCTTTGGATAAATATGCCGGCGGCGGATATTCAGAAGTGTCTGAAGGAAGGATAATAAACTCGTTTTCTTTAACGGCCTTTCCTTTAAATACCCAGGTAGGAATGAAGTCCGTCTTTGAAATTGAAACTCTTTTGGAAATAATATTTTTAGTTAAAGTAAGATTCAAGATTACTCCGCAATCTGAGTAACGCCATCTTTGGTTGGAAATAAAATTTCCGAGCGAATACGCCACAATACCCTCAGGGAAATTCCTATCCTTCGATTGAAAATATTGTACCGGCTCAATAACATGCGGATGACTGCCGATAATTATGTTTGCGCCATAAGCGATTGCGTGTTTTACTATTTCTTGTTGATACGAATTCGGCTGCCGCTGGTATTCCATACCAAAATGAAAGTATACGAGAATTACATCTATGCTTTTAGCGCGAGCGCTTCGTATATCATTTTTAATTCGAAGGGTATCTATCAAGTTAACAAGGTAGCCGGCATTCTTTGGAATATAATTTCCGTTTACACCGTAAGTGTAAGCCAATACAGCTATTTTAATTCCGTGAACATCAAAAGTTCTGATTGAATCTCTGTCATGTTGGGATTCGTTTGTACCGGCGTAGCTTAATGAATTATCTCTGATTTTTTTAATTGTGTTCAAGATTCCCTTTTCTCCGCGGTCCATACAATGATTGTTCGAGGTGAACAAAATATCGAAGCCGGCGTCTTTAAGCGCGTAGAGCAATGCCGAAGGAGAATTAAATAACGGGTAACCGCTGTACTTAAAATTTTTACCGGCAATAGTTGTTTCGAGATTACCGAAAGTTAGATCCGAAGAAGAAAGAAAATTTTTTACTGCTCCAAACATGGGGCGAAAGTCAAAACTATCGGCTGCAACTTTAGCGGATTCAAATTCCGGCCCATGACACATGATGTCGCCAACAAAAGTTAGTCTAACAGTCTGAAGCGAATCGGGTTGAACATGCTTTACATTAAATATTCTCTCCGGTTTAATCAAAAACGAGAACGTTAGCCCGATAAATATAACTACCAGAGAATATTTCATTTAGTTGAGTGCCAAAAAATAATGCGCCGAAATAAAAATCATTTAATTCTTTACGCGGTTATAAAGAATCATTTAACAAAAAAAATAGGCCGGGTTAATTGCAGCCCGACCTATGAAAGAAGCGCGTAGAGAATTAGTTGCCGCCCTTAGCTGCTTTTCTCTGCGATTTAACTTCCTGAACATCGTTGCGAACATCTTGAGCTAATTTTTTCAATTCGCTCAATCCTTTTCTAAGACGTGTGCCCGCAGCTGATTGTCCTTTTTCGTAAAA
>JAKAHQ010000063.1 GCA_021814855.1 Bacteroidota bacterium
TGCATCGATGCTTGTCCCACCAATGCTATTGTTGAAGAATATGTAGTTGATTCAAATAAGTGCATTTCGTTTTTAACCATTGAGAATAAGGGTGCAATGCCGGAAGAACTCAAAAGTAAATTCGAAGGATGGCTTTTCGGCTGCGATATTTGCCAGGATGTCTGTCCCTGGAACAATAAATTTTCATCTTTGACTAATCATTCCGGGTTCAATCCTGCCGGCAGTAAGGAAATTGCCTTAAACGAAATTTTGGAAATGGAACCGTCGGCATTCAAATCGCGTTTTGAAATTAGTCCAATCAAAAGGGCAAAACTAAGCGGGTTAAAAAGAAATGCGGAATTCCTGAAAGCTGCCGAATAACCGGCGGGAATTTTGTAAACATGAATCCATTTCGAATTAATTCCATCTAACAATACAAAAATTGTAACGAATGATTAATTTTGTGCAGAAAATTTTGGAGAGGATAAATGTCTAACAATCATCACAAGGTAATTATAATCGGGTCCGGTCCGGCTGGTTTAACTGCGGCGCTGTATACTTCGCGGGCGAATCTTAACCCGGTTGTTTTTGAAGGACTTCAACCCGGCGGACAGCTTACGATAACAACCGAGATAGAGAATTATCCCGGATTTGAACACGGCATACAAGGCCCTGAGCTTATGGATATTATGCGTAAACAGGTTCAACGCTTTGGCGCAACATGTTTATTTAAGTCGGTAACCGAAGTTGATTTTTCCAAACGCCCATTTGTTGTTAAAGTCGAAAACGAAACGTATACAGCGGATTCCGTAATTATCTCAACCGGCGCCTCGGCAAAACTTCTTAATCTTAACAGCGAAAAGAAATTTATGGGTTACGGAGTTTCGGCCTGCGCTACCTGCGACGGATTCTTTTTCAGAAATTTAAAAGTTCTTGTTGTAGGCGGCGGCGATACGGCGTTCGAAGAAGCAACATACTTAACAAAATTTGCCTCCGAAGTTACGCTTATACACCGTAGGGATGAGTTTCGCGCATCAAAAATTATGATTGACCGCGCGAAGAAAAATCCTAAAATCAAATTTATTACAAACGCTGTAATTAAAGAGGTTATTGGCAAAGAAGAAGACGGAAAGAAATTTGTTACCGGCGCGCTTCTTCAAAATACAAAAGACGGTTCTACCTGGGAAGTGCCTGCCGACGGAATTTTTATGGCTATAGGTCATCAGCCGAATACGTCTTTGTTTAAAGGAACGCTTGATACGGATGAAACCGGTTACCTGATTGTCAAACCCGGTTCAACAAAAACAAATATCGAAGGAGTTTTTGCTGCCGGCGATGTTGCCGATAAAACATATCGCCAGGCAATTACGGCTGCCGGAAGCGGATGCATGGCTGCAATAGACGCGCAACACTGGCTTGAAGAACACGAACTTGCATAGTAATTAAAAAAGAAGGGTCCTAACGACCCTTCTTCTTTTTATGCCGAAGATTTTTTTGATACCCGGAAATTATATCTTCTAAATTAATTCGACTCACCGTTTTTTAATTTGCGTGAAACTAAGAATGCCGCTATGAAGCCCAAGCCGCAGAAGAGAACTATTAAGAAAGCCATCCATTCTTCGTATCCTGTAAGATTTTCCATTAAGAAGCCTGCGCCTAATCCCAACCCGATAAAGAGCGTAAGAACGCCAAGCTTCAGCATAAGATGCGGATCGCGTTTTGTTCTTAACAATTCTACCATCTGCTCATATGAAAGACCTTTCTCGATCATCAATTGTTTCTCTCGTGACCGGAAGTAGATATAGGTAACTATTACTATACCAGTGACCAGGAAGAATATCATTCCAACTATGTCGCCGCCGTGCATTTTAAACCTCCTTGATTTATTTAGAACTTATGACAACAATTTTTTACAAAAGGTTACAACTAATGTTTTTTT
The DNA here is from genome assembly GCA_021814855.1 of Bacteroidota bacterium. The sequence continues at coordinate 1,919 of JAKAHQ010000063.1, forward strand.
CTTTAGAACGTTTATTGCTATTTTACTTACAGCTTTATTTACTCACCTCTTTGGACATAGATGAGGCGCTTAAAGGTTACAAATAATATTTTACTTTGATGTGTAACCTTAAAAATAATTTGTTAGTCTAATGTAGCGATGAGACACTTAAGCGACATAGAAATAATAGATTCGATAAACCGCGGCAACTTCTCGGATTATTCGCTGATCGTTAACCGTTATAAAGACAGGGCTTTCTCGTTGCTTAAGCGTTTATTGAAAAATGAATTTGATGCCGAAGAAGCGCTGCAAGACAGCTTTCTTAAAGCGTTTAATTCTTTAAAAGATTTTCGAAAGGATTCTCAGTTCTCTACTTGGTTCTATAAAATAGTTTACAATACCGGATTGACTGTAATCTCTTCCAAGAGAAGAAAGATTGAGCACGAAATGAGTTCTATTGATGATGAATTTGATTTAGGCAGCTGCGATGAAGAAATTTACAGTCGTTCCGAAAATGTGCGCGAGTATGTACTTAAGATGGTTGATAAACTGCCGGTGCGGGGTGCGCTGGTTGTAATATTATTTTATTTGGACGGAATGTCGCTCAGCGAAATTAGTCAGGTAATGGGAACATCTTTGGTGAATACTAAAGTTTTGCTTCACCGTTCCCGTAATGCTTTGAAGGATTTGCTTCTGAAGCATAATTATCAGGAGGAAATGTTATGAACAAGATTAATGATGAAATGTTAAACAGGTATATCGATAACGAATTGGATAGCGAGGAGCTTTCCGAATTGAAAACCGAGCTTGAAAAAAACTCGGATGCTGTAACACGCCTGAAGGCCTTGCAAACAGTTGATAATTCTTTGCGCCAGATGCAGAATGATTTGGCGCCGCAAAGCTTCACTGAAAAATTAATGAGTAAAATTCAATCGGTAGCGCAGAGCGCTAAACCTAAGGTTAGTTATTTCTTCATCTCTATCATTTCCATTTTTTCCGTTGGAATTGTATCGCTCCTGATCTTTGCTATCGAGGGAATGAAAACCGAAGATGCTAAATCTAACCTTGACCCTGTTTTTCAGCAAGTAAAAGAATTTGCCGGCAAGAATTTAGGGTTTATCGAAATAATGTTTAAGACCAATACAATTTTATTGGTTGGGGCTATGCTGGCGGTTATAATGCTCTTCACAGCATACTTTACTTTTGAATCTCACAAGAATTTTAAAAATAAGCTCAACAGCATTTCACATTAAAAATGTTGATTAGCGGTTTTGAGTGAATTCCCTGTATCGTCCTCAGCAAGTGCGTCTCTAAAATATTTTCGATATTTTGCCTCCAAAAGAAAAAGAAATTTATATGCCAGTAAAATCCGGTTTTGTTTCAATCATCGGTAAGCCGAATGTCGGCAAATCGACTTTGATGAACGCGCTTATAGGCGAGAAATTATCAATCACTACAAATAAACCACAGACAACACGCAAGCGCGTGCTCGGAATTTTATCTACCGAAGATTACCAGATAATATTTTTGGATACCCCCGGCATCCTCGATCCCGAATATCTTTTGCAGGAAAGAATGCTGAATTTTGTCTTCAGCTCGGTTAGGGATTCGGACGTAATCTTGTTTATGATTGATACTAAGGCCGATCCCAAAGGGGAACTTACTCTTTCTGATAAAACCGTTTCCGAAATTCTTTCCAATAAATCCGCTAAGAAAATATTGCTCTTAAACAAGATTGATTTATCGACACAAGCCGCGGTGGAAAAATTGATGGGCGATCTTGCGGCTAAAAATATTTTTGAAAAGATAATTCCAATCTCGGCGGAAAAGCAGTTTAATCTTAATTCTGTTACCGATGCTATTGTAGAATATTTACCCGAGCATCCAAAATATTACCCGGATGATCAACTGAGTGATGAGAACGAACGCTTCTTTGTTTCGGAAATTATACGGGAAAAAATATTTGAATACTACCGGGAAGAAATTCCTTACAGTACCGAAGTGCTGATCGAAGAATTCAAGGAGAGGGAAAACGCTAAAGATTATATACGGGCGGTAATCGTTGTGGAAAAGGAATCCCAGAAGCCGATAATATTAGGCGCTAAAGGCGAATCGATTAAAAAAGTAGGGCAGCTTTCCCGTGAGGCAATCGAAAAATTTTTACAGCACGAAGTCTACCTTGAACTGCGTGTCAAGGTACGTGATAAATGGCGTTCCAATCCTAACATGTTAAAATCTTTTGGATATACAACTCCAGATGAGTAATTCCGGCGGACCTAATCATTCACGATTTACTTCAGAAGGTGCGCTTTTATTAATGACGCTCCTGTGGGGAGCGACATTCGTAATTGTAAAAGAATCCCTGCACGATATATCGTCGATGCTCTTTGTTGCTACCCGATTTGGAATTGCAGGAATGGTGCTTTTTGCCGCGCTTATATTCCGCAAAAAGAAATTTGTGAAAGAAGCGTTCGGACCCGGAATATTTTTAGGCGTCTTTCTTTATCTCAGTTTCATCACGCAGACAATCGGTTTGAAATATACGACTGCTACCAATTCAGGATTTATAACCGGGTCGTCCGTGGTGATAGTTCCGTTTCTGCAATACTTCATTCAAAAAAAGAAACCTTCCCGCGGCGCTATAATCGGAACGGTACTTGTCTTCATTGGAATTTTATTTTTATCGAGCGGCGGAAATTCCATAACGATTTTTCTATCGCAATTCGGTCAGAACTTTAATGTTGGCGACGGACTAACTTTGGCCTGCGCCTTTTTTTATGCTTTCCATATTGTCTTCATCGATTCAATCTCCGCGAAACATGACAATTGGATTTTGCTTTTAACGCAGATTATAACAGTTTGTATTCTTGCTTTACTAACCGCGTTTATCTTTGCAGGATTTTCGATGGAGCCGCTGCGCGTAAACTTTTCCAATTATCTTGTCTTCGGCATTTTATATACTTCAATTTTTACTACCTTGGTTACGATTGGCTTGCAGACAAAGTTTCAAAAAAATGTTACTCCAACGCAGGCAGGCATAATTTATTCCTTCGAGCCAATCTTCGCCGCGATCTTCGCATTCTTTTTACTCAACGAAAAAATGAGTATGTTTGGTTTGGTTGGATGCGCTTTAATTTTTCTTGGTTTAATTGTATCCATGCTTTTAGATCCGGAGATGGTTAAAGAGGTCGAGCTAAATGGATAGAGCCGAAATAATTGTTAACGGATTTGTCCAGGGCGTCGGATTCCGTTATTTTGTGTTTCATAACGCAGAGCGGCTTAAGCTCAAAGGATATACGCAAAATTTATACAGCGGGGAAGTTTATACTGTTGTTGAAGGAGACCGTGCGTTAATAGAAGAGTTATTTAAGATTATAAAAATCGGCCCGTCCCATGCCGATGTTGCAAATGCTTCTATTATTTGGAGCCAATACAAAAACGAGTTCACACGTTTCGAGATTAGATATTGAAAGCTCAATTTAAAATCGGTTTCGGTTATGATGTTCACGAGTTTGCCGAAAATAGAAAATTAATTCTCGGCGGCGTCGAAATTCCTTTTGAAAAAGGACTGCTCGGTCATTCCGACGCCGACGTTCTGCTTAACGCTATTTGCGATGCGATCATCGGCGCTTTAGCTCTTGGTGATATCGGCAAGCATTTTCCTAATACCGATGACCGTTATAAAGATGCCGACAGCAAGAAACTGCTTGGCCATGTTTATTACCTGATGCGCGATAATGGTTACGAGATCGGTAATGTTGATTCAACTGTTTTGCTTCAGGAGCCCAAATTATTACCTCATATTCCTAGGATGAGAGAAACAATTGCGGCAGTATTAAATACTTACGAAGATCAAATTTCAATTAAGGCAACAACCACGGAAGGTTTGGGATTTGTCGGCCGCCAGGAAGGTTGTTCGGCATACGCCGTTGTTCTGCTCACCAAAAAAGAGAGATAATGCTACAACAAATAATTTCTTACATCGGAACACTCGATACATCTTTGCTTTATGTAGTTCTCTTCTTTTTTTCATTCATAGAAAATATTTTTCCTCCTTCGCCCAGCGACTTTGTTGTTGTATTCGTTGCAACGCTAATAACTAAATCGGCGCTGGGATTTATTCCAATTCTGCTCATTACAAGTTTTGGCAGCGCCGTAGGTTTTATTGTAATGTATTATCTGGGCGAGTTTCTCGGCGATAAACTTGTTAGAACCGGTCGTTTCAAATTTATTAAACCCGAAGCATTAGAAAAAGCGGATGGATTTTTTCACAAATACGGCTACAATATAATTTTGGTAAACCGGTTTATGCCCGGAACGCGCGCCGTAGTAAGTTTTTTCTGCGGAGTTCATAAACTCAAACCGATACGCACATTTATTTATTCTGCGATTAGTTCTTTTTTCTGGAATGCTATCTTAATTTCACTCGGTGTCTTTCTCGGAAATAACCTGGAGCTTGTAGATTACTACTTGGGACAGTATTCCAAATTCATACTAATAATTATGGCTCTGGCAGCTGCCTATTTTCTAATAAGATTTTTGTTGAAAAAGAAAAGAGCTAAATGAAATTTTTTAAAAAGTATAATATTCTGTTGACCCCAGAACAAAAAAGGGAAAAGAATAAAAATCTTATTCTTGGAATGGCAAGCGGTATTTTGCTCGGATTGTCTTTTCCGCCGTTTCCCTTTCCGTATTTAAGCTTTATTTCGCTAATACCTTTTTTGATTGTGCTTGAAAAAAAAGGAACGCTTTTATCCATAAACAGGTTTACTTACCTCACAATTTTCTTTTTTAATCTGTTGACGCTTTACTGGGTAGGTAGCTGGACCAAGGAAACCGATCCGTTTTTAATGATATCTGGCGCGGCTTTAATAATTTTCAACCCGTTCTTTTATCTAATTGTATCTACGCTTTATTATTTCTCCAAAAAATCTTTCGGCAGTAAAGCGGCGCTGTTCCTTCTGCCTTTCTACTGGGTGTCGTTCGAGTATTTATACAGTCTTACCGATCTTAGATTTCCGTGGCTTACGCTCGGAAACTGTCTTCCTATGTTTACGGATTTTATCCAGATAGCAGATATCGTAGGTGTATACGGGCTTTCGTTGATCATCTTGTTCATAAATGTTTTTTTATATCTTTCCGTTAAAGATTATAGAGTCGGTAGAAAAATAAATTACGGATATACATTAACGGCTGTTCTTATTTTTTCAATTGTATATGTCTATGGTATTATTCGTATCAGCGGTTTCAGCTCAACGGAAAACAAAGTTCGCGTCGGTTTGATTCAACCCAACCTTGACCCTTGGGAAAAATGGCAGATGGGAAATTTAAGCAGACAGTTAAATGAATATTTGGAATTGTCCCGCGCCGCGGTGGATAATGGAGCCGAATTAGTTGTGTGGCCGGAGTCGGCGTTGCCTGTTTATCTGCTCAGCGGAAATTATGACGATATTGTTGATCGTATCCGAAAGTTTGTTACATCAAATAAAATATTTCTGCTTACGGGCATGCCCGATGCAACATTTTATCTTGATAAACAACAAGCTCCGCCTGAAGCAAAAAAAACAAGGGATGGCGTTGCTTATACTTCTTATAATTCCATTTTACTTTTTTCTCCCTTTACCCGGCAAATTCAAAAGTACGGCAAGATAAAACTTGTTCCGTTCGGCGAACATGTTCCGTTTGTCGAAGAGCTTCCATTCCTCGGAGATTTTATAAAATGGCAGGTAGGCATTTCAAGCTGGAATGTTGGAAAGAAAAGAGTTGTATTTAACCTTAACGAATCCAACGAATCTCAGCTTCAGGCGGCAGGCGTTATTTGCATAGAATCTATCTACCCGGATTTTGTTGCGGGATTTGTAAAGAAGGGTGCTGATATAATTGTAATTGTGACCAACGATAGCTGGTACGGGTATTCGAGCGGACCGTTCCAGCACAAAGAAATTGCAGTGCTGCGGGCCGTTGAGAATAGGCGCAGCGTAGTTCGTGCTGCAAACGGCGGCATTAGCTGTATAATAGACCCCCTCGGGAGAATGACTGAGCAGACGGAATTATTCACAAGAACATTTTTAGTTGGCGAAGTAGAAATTAATGACGGGCTCACAGTCTATACGCGCTACCCGCTGTTGATTCCGCTGATTGCTTCCGGCATCTCAGTAATAACTATTTTATTCTTTTT
>JAKAHQ010000064.1 GCA_021814855.1 Bacteroidota bacterium
ACTCAATCGAACGAAGAATCAACAACTTTTCCAAGCGACCCTAAGCAGGTAGAACTGTCCAAGGCGCTTGTTGAGGAATTAAAGCAAATTGGTTTGAAAGACGCCGAGATGGATCAATATGGATATGTAATGGCTACGCTACCTTCCAACACAACAAAGAATGTTCCTACTATAGGATTTATTTCGCACGTGGATACGAGTCCCGCCGTAACCGGAACGAATGTTAACCCGGTTATACATAAAAATTATCAAGGAGGAGATATTGTTTTTCCAAAAGATAAGACTAAGGTGATTGACGCCGAGGGTAACCCGGAGCTTAAAGATATGATAGGGATGGATATTATTACGACCGACGGAACAACTCTTCTTGGCGCGGATGATAAAGCAGGAATCGCCGAAATAATTGACGCGATGAATTACCTAATTCAGCACCCTGAAATAAAGCACGGAACAATTCGAGTTTGCTTTACGCCGGATGAAGAAGTAGGCCGCGGCACCGAGCAGTTTGACGTTAAGAAATACGGAGCCAAGTACGCTTACACAATCGACGGCTCCACACGCGGGGAAGTGGAAACCGAAACATTCAGCGCCGACGCACTCGTAGTTAAGTTTAACGGCAAGAATGTTCATCCTGGTTACGCAAAAGGTAAAATGGTAAACGCTGTTAAAATAGCCGCAAGATTTTTGGAAATGCTTCCGAAGGATACATTGTCTCCGGAGACAACCGAAAAGCGCGAGGGTTATGTTCACCCGACTCAAATTAACGGCAACGAAACTCAAACCGTAATCAAATTTATAATTCGAGATTTCTTCGCCGATAAGCTTAAAGAGTTTGAAGAACTTGTAAAAAGTTTGTGCGAAAAAGCGGTTGCACAATTCCCCGGCTCCACATACGAGTTTGAAGTTACCGAGCAGTACCGCAACATGAAATATATTTTGGATAAACATCCGCAGGTGGAAGAGTACGCGGTTGAGGCGCTTAATCGTTTGGGAATTAAGCCGATTAATTCTTCCATCCGCGGCGGTACGGACGGCTCACGTTTAAGCTACATGGGATTGCCGACGCCGAACTTATTTGCCGGCGGACACAATTTCCACGCTTATACGGAGTACGTTGCAATTCAAGATATGGAAGCCGCAGTAAAGTTGATTGTAACGTTAGCTCAGGTCTGGGAAGAAAAATCATAATCAATTTTATTTAATATAGCCCCGAATTCAATTCGGGGTTTATTTTTATGAGAGTAAATGCCTCACAGACTTAAACGCGCGACGGATGTTGCGCTTGGAATAAATATTTTTCTGTTTGTTATTAAAGCAATTGTTGGTGTTTTATCCAACTCAATTGCGGTAATATCCGAAGCTCTAAATTCGTTTACGGATATTCTTGTTTCCATAGGAATAAAAATTGCCGTAAAAATTTCCCGCGATAAGCCTGATTCCAAACACCAGTTCGGTCATAATGCCGCACAGCCGATTGCCGCGTTTATACTTTCCGTGTTTGCTTTTGTTGTCGGTATAAATATTATTGAAGAATCCGTTAAGCGCTTGATCGAGCCGCAAAACATTCGCACAATTCCCTGGGTGTATATAGTTTTAGTTGTTACGATCATCACCAAAATTCTGCTGAATCGTTACCAGGTAAAAATAGGTAAGATGTTTAACAGTCCGGCAATTCGCGCCGCTTCTGTAGACAGCATAAACGATGTGCTTGCGTCATCGATAGCGTTGGTTGGTGTGGTTGGTGCGGCGCTTAAGATGAATTACATCGACAGTATTGCAGGTATAATGGTTGCAATGTTTATTTTCAAATCCGGCTACGAAGTTGCCCGGGAAAACCTGGATTACCTTATGGGCAGATCGGCTACAAAGGATTTTGACAATAAGCTGAAAAAAATTACTCTGCAAGTTGAAGGCGTAAAAGGTATAAACGATTTGCGCTCGCACTACGTTGGTAATAAATTTCATATAGAAATTCATATCGAGGTGGACAAAGATGCCACTACAAGAATTTCTCACGATATAGGAAATTCCGTTCGAAGAAGACTTGAGGAAGAAGAGGACGTTCAAAAAGTATTTGTGCATATCGATCCGGTATAAGCTGGCTGCTTGATACCGGATACTTGATGCTGGATTTTGGAACAGAAGAATTGATTGACAATATTTTTAGAAATTTATAAGTAAAGAGAAATAGATGAGTGAATTAAAAAAGTTGACGCTGCTTCATGTGTTAAATAGAAGCGCTGAAAAATTTGCGGATAGACCGGCGGTCTCGTTTATAGATAAAGCTAAAACCAGTTACAAGGAATTCAAAACCAAGGTGGACAGCGTTTCCAACTTTCTTAAAAACGAAGGCATAATTGCCGGCGACAGGGTGGCTATTTTGAGCGAGAACCAGCCGAATTGGGGAGTAGCATATTTCGCAATCACAACTATGGGCGCTATCGCAGTACCTATCATGACGGAATTTCATTCAACCGAAGTTCATCATATACTTCGTCATTCCGAAAGTAAGGCAATTTTTATCTCCGCAAAATATTTTAACAAGATCGAAGAAGCGGGAATCGATTCGCTTCAAACCCGGATTTTATTAGACGATTTTTCCGTCATTCCGCCGGAAACTAAGAACGATTTGATTAAGGAAGTAATCAGCGGCGGCAAAAAAGAATTTGCCAAGATTAAAGAAGCCGCCATGAAATTAGTCGGCTTGATTCCCGTCGAGGTTGAGGAGGACAACAACGCTCTTATTCTCTATACTTCAGGAACAACAGGTCATTCAAAGGGAGTAATTCTCACTCATAAAAACGTTGTCTCCGATGCGATGGCAACATTGCAAATTGTTAAGGTTGGCCCGGAAGACAGGCTCCTTTCTATTCTTCCGTTGTTTCATACAATAGAATCGACGCTCGGACTAGTAATACCGCTGATGGTTGGCGCATCAATAACATATCTTGATAAACCGCCTACGGCGGCTGCGCTGTTGCCGGCTCTTGCTAAAGTAAAACCGACGGTGATGCTTGCCGTGCCGCTTATTATCGAAAAAATTTATCGCGGAAAGATATTACCCGAATTCAACAAAAAAACTATTGTCCGGGGGCTTTATAAAATTCCAACCGTGAGAAAGAGATTGAACCGAATCGCCGGTAAAAAACTTCTTCACACATTCGGCGGCGAATTAAAAATGTTTTGCATCGGCGGCGCTCCCATAGCTGCGGATGTAGAAAGATTTTTGGATGAATCGGGATTCCCGTACGCAATTGGCTACGGGTTAACGGAAACCTCGCCGCTCGTTAGCGGCACATCACCGCAATTTGTGCGGAGAAGGTCGGCCGGAAAAGTACTTCCGGGTGTGGAAATAAAAATTGACAAGCCCGATTCCAAAACCGGCGAAGGCGAAGTGCTTATTAAGGGTCCGAATGTTATGAAAGGTTATTACAAGGATGAAGAAAAAACAAAAGAAGTATTTGACGGAGATGGCTGGTTTAAAAGCGGCGACCTCGGCGTGATAGACGATGACGGTTACCTGTTTATCAAGGGGCGTTCTAAAAATGTTATAATCGGTCCTAACGGAAAAAATATTTACCCGGAAGAAGTCGAGTCGATCATAAACGAATTTCCGTTTGTTGACGAATCGCTTGTTATGGAAAAAGGTGACCAGCTGATAGCTAAAGTTTACCTGAACTTTGACGAGATTGACCGCGAGTTTAGAATTCAAAAACTAAACGAACAACGGGCGCGGGAAATTGTAAATAAAATTTTCAGCGACTTGCTCGTCCAGGTAAATGAAAGGGTAAATACTTTTTCGAGGATAAATAAAATTGTTGAACAGCTTGAACCGTTCGAAAAAACGCCGACGCAAAAAATAAAACGATTCTTGTACGTGGAATAATGGCGTGGCGATAGTTAATTACAATTTTGTTTTCGATTTTTTCGATAAACTCTGAACAACCAGTTCGTACGAATGATCAATCCAATCAAAAATTAGTTTATCCTTTACTGAACCGTCTAGTTCAACCGTGTTCCAATGAACTTTATTCATGTGGTAGCCTGGAGTTACAGCATCGTATTTTTCTCTTAGTTCTACAGCCAGCTCCGGATCGCATTTTAGGTTAATACTTGCAGCCGAGTTCAAATTTGCAAGGCAGAACATTTTGCCCATGACTTTAAAAACAAGCGTTTCTTCGCCGAAAGGAAATTCCTCGGTAACGCCTGCTTTTTTTCTACAGTGGTTTCGAACCTTTTCTATATCCATATTTGTTCTATATTTGCAAATCAATATACTCGGATTTGACTAGATTTTCCTGAAACATAAAAATTAATCAGCTGTATTAAGTTTTAAAATAATTTGGATTAGGACACATATGAAAAAATTCCCGATATTCATTCTATTCTTCGCGGCTTTTATAGGCATTCAAGCGCAAAACGTTAAAGATGTTCTTTCGAAAGATCATTCGATAGATACCACCAAGGTTATAGTTCCGGATGAAACATACAATCGTCTGGGGCAAATAATCGTTCAGTTCTTGAGCATGTACCATTATAACAAGGTTCCGTTTAACGATTCCCTTGCCCAGGTAATTTATAATGAATACCTCGGCGACCTCGATAATAATAAACTGTACTTCCTTCAATCGGATATCAACGGATTTCAGAAATACAAAGACCAGTTTTGCAAATTGATTAAGGAAGGAAATCTTAAACCAGCTTTTGAAATTTTCAATGTGTTTAAAGAACGCTTAAATGAACGAATGAAATACATTGATGTTCTGCTTAAGCACAAATTTGATTTCACCAAGAAGGAATCTTTTATTCCTAACAGGGAAAAAGCCGACTGGGCAAAAACTCCGGAAGAGTTGAACGAATTGTGGCGGCAAAGAATTAAAAACGACGAGCTCAACATGGTGCTTGCCGGTAAGGAATTAGATAAAATTCCCGATGTGCTTGGTAAGCGCTATCATAATTATCATAGAATAATTCTTCAGTATGATGCAGAAGATGTGTTCTCGTTATTCATGAATTCAGTTACTCAAACTTACGACCCGCATACGGATTATTTTTCGCAGGCAGCTTCCGATAACTTTAACATTAGCATGAAATTATCTTTGGAAGGAATCGGGGCTTCGCTTCGCCAGGATAATGATTATACTGTTGTGGCTTCCGTAATTGCCGGCGGTCCCGCGGCTAAAAGCGGCTTAATAAAAGAAGAAGATAAAATAGTCGGCGTTGCTCAGGGCGACGACGGCGAGATGGTGGATGTAATCGGCTGGCGCCTCGACGATGTAATTCAGCTTATTCGCGGAAAGAAAGGAACAGTTGTTCGTCTTCAAATTATTCATGCCAAGGATAGTCCGTCCGATCCGCCGCACGAAATTAAACTTGTGCGCGACGAAATTAAATTGGAAGAGCAGGCGGCTAAGGACGAGATTCTTAACGTCGATGATAACGGAACAAACTTCAAACTCGGTGTAATAAAGCTTCCGTCGTTCTATACGGATTTTGAAGGCCAGCGTCTCGGCAAACCGGATTATAAAAGTACAACTCGCGATGTCAGAGCAATCATAGATAAATTTAAAAAAGAAAAAGTTGACGGCGTAATTGTAGACCTGCGCAACAATGGCGGAGGTTCGCTGCAGGAAGCAATTCAGCTTTCTGGATTGTTTATAAAAGACGGCCCGGTTGTTCAAGTAAAAAATTCGGCAGGAGCCGTTGAAGTTGATAGGGATCCTGATCCAAATATTGTGTACGATGGACCACTCGCGGTTTTGACAAACCGTTTCAGCGCATCGGCTTCCGAAATTTTTGCCGCTGCTATTCAAGATTATGGACGCGGCTTGATTCTCGGCTCCAATACTTGGGGTAAAGGCACCGTTCAAAATATGATTGACTTAAACCATGCGATAATGATTTCTAATAAAAAATTGGGACAATTGAAACTCACAATCGCAAAGTTTTATCGTATTACCGGCAGCAGCACACAGCGTCTCGGGGTTAAGCCGGATATTTCTTTTCCGTCTCCTTACAGTTCAAAAGAATTCGGCGAGAGCGAAAAAACGAGTGCGTTGCCGTGGGATCAAATTAAGCCTGCCCAGTATAACAAGTACGGCGATTTGTCGAAGATAATTCCTTTGTTGGAAGAGAAGCATGAGGAAAGAGCAAAGACAGATCCGGAATACCTGTACACAATGGCAGAGGTAAAAGAATTTAATGAAAACCGGGAAAAGAAATCTGTCTCTTTGAACGAAGCGGAACGCAAGGAAGAAAAAGACAAACTCGACGCGGAACGCAAAAGAAGAGACGAAGAACTTGCGAAATCTCTGAACTTGAAAATAAAAGATAAAAAAGAAGTTGAAGCTGCGACCGATAAAGCAAAAGACTACGAGCTTAATGAAAGCGGAAAAATTTTAGCCGATCTGATTCTCTCAAAAGTCGGTTGACCACTCTTTGTCCCCCTTCTTGATTAAGGAGGGGGAATTGTTATTAACATGAAAACAAATGCCGTAAGAATTCTCGAGTCGCACAACATTCCGCATTCAACAATCGAATATGAGTTTAACGAAGATGAGATTGACGCAGTATCCGTCGCAAAAAAAGTTGGAGTTGACGCCGATACGGTTTTCAAAACGTTGGTTGCCCGGAATGAAAAGAATGATCTGTGTGTTTTTGTCATTCCGGCCGTATTCGAACTGAATCTTAAAAAAGCCGCGGCAGCAAGTTCAGGCAAAAAAATTGAAATGATAAAGATGAAAGAGCTACAGCCGCTGACCGGTTACATCAGAGGCGGGTGTTCTCCAATCGGAATGAAGAAATTATTTCCTACCTTCATAGATGAAACAGCACAGTTGTACGATCAAATTTATGTTAGCGCCGGCATTCGGGGGATGCAGCTTAAAATTTCTCCAACCGATTTAGCCGGAATTATAAATGCCGAATTTGCGGATTTGGTGTAAAACGAGTTAAAAATCGCGACTAATTGTGTTTGTCCGCTATCTATATTTTTCTTAGATTTGGCACCAAAATTTAATGGAGTATTGAAATGGCAAAACAACAATCCTTTGGCGATAAAGCAAAAGGCAAAGCAAAATCGACACATGTAAATGTGAAATTCATTAAAACCGTAAAATCTGCTAACGGCAGCTATAAATTTCACGAAAAATTTGTAAAGCTCGACGATATAAGCAAAGTATCAACTCTTAAATAAAAAAAGCGGCTCATGCCGCTTTTTTGTTAGCACTACAGAATTTTAATTATCCGAAACAACCTCTATAGCCGGATTCACCTCACGCCGTAAAAGATTTTCGATTGCAACCAAGGTTCCGCGTATCGAGCTCGGGCAGCTTCCGCATGCGCCCTGATAGCGAATTTTTAATGTTAATCCTTCCATTCCGGTTACTTGTAAACCGCCGCCGTCGCCTGCAAGTGCGGGACGAACGCGTGTATCTAAAATTTCATTTACCTTTTTGAGAATAGCGGTTTCTTCATCCTTGCTAACATTAAACTGTTCGGCTTCCGGAGGAATAGTAGTTTTATCAAAATTCTTTATGAACTCGACAAAGGGGCGCTGAATTTTTCCCCAGTTTGCCTTAGCCTCTTTTTCTATCGTAATAAATTTGTCCATATAGAACACCGAGACAACACCGGGAATTTCGAAGATTCCCTTTGCCAGCGGATCGTTTGCAGCTTCTTGCCTGGTTTGAAAATTTCTGGTTTCCCTGTTTAACAATTTTTCGTTAAGAATAAATTTTAACGCCTGCGGGTTGGGTGTAAGATCTACATCCTGAACCATTAACATGACTAACTCCGTTTTTTACTTTGAACATAGAACCTGACGCGCAAGTTCTAAACAGTCTTTTCTCTATTACATCGCAATCATATTAAAATTAAGATTGTGATTCAAGGAATCCGGGAAGAAGAAATCAAACCCCGAACTGCCTTAGATGGTGATCTAAATGTTTGTACATTAAAGAACTCCACT
>JAKAHQ010000065.1 GCA_021814855.1 Bacteroidota bacterium
AGAAAGCATCAACGGGCTTGCGCAATCATTCAACGACGCGTTGGCCAATGTGGCCGAAGCGGTTGCTTCTACATCATTAATGGGCAACGAAATCTCTTCGAGCAGCGAACAAATGGCTGCGGGTGCGCAGGAACAAAGTTCGCAGACAAGCGAAGTTGCCGCCACAGTAGAGGAAATGACCAAAACAATTTACGAGACAACTAAAAATTCGTTAAAGGTTGCCGAGGCCGCCAAGATTTCCGGCGTTATTGCCCGTCAAGGCGGAAATGTAGTGAACGAAACAATAGAAGGAATGAACCTGGTTGCCGAAGTAGTAAAAGATTCCGCGGAAAAAATTCAGGCTCTTGGAAAAAGCAGCGATCAGATTGGCGAGATTGCCCAGGTGATTGATGAAATTGCGGATCAAACAAATCTTCTTGCTTTGAACGCCGCCATTGAAGCCGCACGCGCCGGAGAACAGGGAAGAGGATTCGCTGTTGTTGCCGATGAAGTTAGAAAACTTGCCGAACGCACAACCAAAGCCACAAAAGAAATTGAGGCGATGATAAAACAAATTCAGAAGGATACATCCGACGCGGTAATGGCTATGCATAAAGGAACTCTCGAAGTTGAAAACGGTAAGGAACTTGCCGATAAAGCCGGTCAAGCTTTATCCGAAATTATTAAAGGCGCCGATGAGGTAGTTGAATTATCGGGACAAGTAGCAGCCGCCAGTGAAGAACAATCCGCCGCAGCCGAACAAATTAGCCAAAACGTTGAATCAATTAATGCGGTTACGAGGGAAACGGCTTCAGGGATTCATCAAATTGCAAAGTCCGCAGAAAATCTAAATCAATTGACGGATAAACTGCAGCAATTGATTTCCCGTTTCTTAATTGTGAACGGAGGTATTTCTCACGCTGGAGTTAAAACAAGTTCAAGTAAAGTACTTTCTATGAATTAAAAGCGGGGGATTTTTCTAATGTTTTGTGGGCAGACTTTAATCAGTTCCGGCAGACGCTAATAATTTTTGGAAAGTTTGAAGGATATTTCATCTATCGACGAAAAGATTCGGAGTGCTTGCAAAGATATTCCTTGGTCTCGCAAAGACATTCCGAGTTCTTGAAAAGATGTTCCCAGCCCTTGCAAAGACTTTCCTAGTTCATGCAAAGACATTCCGAGTTTTTGAATAGATGTTCCCAGTTCTTGCAAAGACGTTCCTAGTTCTTGCAAAGACGTTCCGAGCCCATGCAAAGCTATTCCTAACTCTTGCAGTCATATCCATGTTGGTTGAAAATAAATTCCAATACATTTCCGACATGTATTTCTTTTTATTTTATGTAAAAAACACATTATCCAATTGTTATGTCATATTGTAGGCAGAACGGTCATAATTAATTTACTACTTCAAATCCGGTTAAGAAGGTACCAAATACAATTTATAGAATTGCTAAAATTATAACATTCCTTTAACTTGTTTAAGGAACACAGGGGAGTTCTCTACGATGATTCGCAGTACCGATTAATTTGAAAGAGCTTCTTCAGGCAGATGGCACATCGGCCGCTTATAATGGATGAAAATATCTGCAGTGGTTTTCAGCCCGCGGTTGAAATTTTGTTGGGAAAGATTAAAAGCCATACGGCTGCAGAATAAAATTAAACGGAGGTAATATGAAACGACTTATTGCTTTAGTTTTATCTTCCGTACTCTATATATTCTGTTCAGATGAAAAATTAACAAATCCGATTTTATTGCCGATTGATGAAGCAACGATCGGCGTAAAAAGCAAAATATTCTATCCGTCACTTGAATCCAACCAGATTTTAAATATTGAATATTTTGAATATGAATTCTGCCGGTTACAGAAAAAAATTTATTACAGCGAAAATCGGGTTGTAATTACTAATTATGAACTATTTAATTATGATGACAACGGAAAGTTATTGTACAAGTTGAATTATCATAACAACATTAATTCTCCTACAGGGTTCATTCTTTTGGATTCAACCTCATATATGTACTCCGGTAATTTGCTTGTGGCCGAAAAGAAATCTTATCCGTATTCTGATTATTACGAGAAATACATTTATGAATATGAAGGGAAATATCTTTTTAAAAAATCGAAATATTATAAAGAGGAATTGTATTCCTACACTACTTATGAATACAAAAACAACAAAGTACATCTGGAATTAAATTATAGTAAAGATAACAGAATAACCGAATCGAAAGAGTATAAATACTACTATGCGGCTTTGATAGAAGCGGTTTATTACAATTTTCGTAATGAAGCAAAGAGAAGAATAAAATACAGCTATAATGAAAAAGGAAAGCTGGTATTGGAAAAAGTTGAGGAACTTTTCGATTTTAGTTCGTCATTACCATACGTGGTAAGATATGAATATTGGATTTAATGCTATACCGAATTCCAAAACGAGGCAAGTTGGGCACATCTTTAATTAGTTATATTATAAATGAACATATTGTTGGGAGGTAATTATGAAGCGTTATAACATGTATGTTGTTCTTTTAGCGAGTTTTATTATTACCGGAATAATGGGATTTATAGTAATTCCGTCCTCGGATAAACAGCAATCAAATCCGTATCAAGAAAATATTGATATAGCATTGCCCGGGTTAGCATTTATCAGTCATATTACTCATGATTACGTTACCGTAATAGATTTAAAGACAAACAAAATAATTGGTAAGGTGCAAGCCGGGGGCGGAACAGACTGGTTCGCTTTATCTAAAGATAGAAAGACTGCATACGTCGCCAATTTCCAATCGGATAACATTACAATTATTGATGCGGAAAATGTTAAGAATAGAGAAAATATTCCTGCGGGTAAAAATCCAACTTGTATAAGTTTAACCCCCGACGGAAAGTCAGCATTGATTAGTCATCAATCGCAAGACGGTTTATGGTTCATGGATATGAAGACTCATCAAATAACAAAAAAGATATCCGAAGGAACCGGATTACTCCACTTATCGCCTGACGGAAGTAAGTTTTATCAAGCTGCTGTTTTTCGACCCTACATTCATATTATTGATCCTAAAACAGAATCAATTTCAAAAAGTATATATGTCGGCGGACGCCCGTTAAACCTGGCTCTTACTCCGGATGAAAAACATATCTATGTAACAAATTCCGATTTCAATGAAGTTGAAATAATAGACACAAAAACCGACAGTGTAATAAATAAAATTAACGGTTTCGATATCCCGAGGGGCATAGCAATTACTCCGGATGGTAAATATGTTTTAGTTACAAATGTCGGTTCCAATTTGATTACGGTGATTGGCACGAAGAAGAATTCCGTCTTGAAGAAAATTCAGGTTGATAAAATGCCGACTGACATTGCAGTTACAAAAGACGGACAATATGCCTATGTAACAAATCAGGCTTCTGCTTCTATAGCCGTAATTAGCATAAATAAGTTAGAGGTTGTTAACAATATTGAAGTTGCTGATAATCCGATTACTCTTTCTTTATCCGAATGAAATTCAGTTAAATATATAATTCCATATTTTTCCCGCATACCAATTCTCTTCGATAAGCGGGTTCGTCGGGTTGATCGCTTCCCATAGGAGGAATTTATGGCGGACTCATTAAATAATTAGTCACCTTATTAGGCATTTAAATCAAAAAATTCTAATTTAGACCTACCTCGTCGATAGTTACCTAATAAACAAAGTGGCAAAAACTTTTTGAAAGAAAACAGAAATGAATAAATTCTTTTATATTCTATTGGTTATATCATTTTTACGTACTGCCGAAATTAGGCCGCAGTGGAATTTGGTTAAGGGTCTGCCGGCAGCGGAATTTTCCTGTATCTACATGTTCAGCGATACATTGTACGCTGGCTCGAAGAATGTAGTTTATATAAGCGGAGATCAAGGCAATTCGTGGTTGGCCTCAAACGCATTGCCGGAGGATGTCGATTTTATTTCGGCCATATTAAAAACAAATGATAAAATAATTGTCGGCACCTACGCATACGGAATTTTTAAAAGCTCAAATAACGGTGATTCATGGTCAAACTTTAACAATGGGTTAACAGGCATACTCGATATAGAAGCTTTAGTTCAGCGAGGCGACAGTATTTACGCCGGAACTATAGGGTCTTCAATTTATACAGTCCACAACGGAGGAAATACATGGTCCCCCTTCAGTAAAGAAATACCGATGAATAATGCCGGAACGGTTTATTCTCTTTATAATTTTAACGGAAGATTAATAACCGGTTCGGGAATTAACGCATATATCTATTACAACGAGAGCGGTTCTATAAACTGGTATGAAACACCTTTCGCGGAATTTAATCCTCTCGGCACTGCCATGCATGCAATTGTAAGTAAAGGAAATATTCTTTACGGCACCGGATCGCAGGGAATTTATAAAAGCACAAACGGAGGACTTAATTGGGAAAAATTTGATCCTGGCATCGGGTATATTGAAGCCGGATCGCTGGATCTTCATAATGAAGATATAATAGCTATGCTTTCAAAAGCGAATAGAACTTATTACTTTATTTGCGATAACGATATCAACCAGTGGAAACAGTATGATTATCAGACGGGAGTAACCACGTATAATTTTATAGTAAGTAAGGATAAAATTTTTGCGGCAAGTTAGACGGATTATACTTCAATAACATTGTACCGACGTCAAGCGTTGGAAGAGATGATTACCCAAAAGATTTTTTTCTGTACCAAAATTATCCTAATCCGTTTAATCCAAGCACAAAAATTGCGTATTCTTTAAAACAATCCGCTCATATTTCAATCGAAGTACTTGATGTTTTCGGAAGCACTATTAAAAAATTATACGAAGGATATATGCCTTCGGGCTATCGTGAAACGGTTTTCGACGGAAAGGATTTAGCGAGCGGGATTTATTGCTATCGGCTAAAAGTAGGCGGCACTTTATTGACGCGAAAGATGTTGTTAATAAAATAAAATCCGTATAAAAACTAAATAAATTTTATTTCATTAAACGAACGGCTTATTAAAGAAATCATGCATGCAACAAAAATAAAATATAAAACTATTGAGGAATATCATTCTGCTTCCCCTAGGAAAGTGAAGGATATGTTGACAGCAATAAGAAAAACTATACGACAGGCTGTCCCGGATGCGGAAGAAATAATAAGTTACAATATGCCAGCTTTCAAATATTACGGGATACTTGTTTACTACGCGGCTCATAAAGAGCATGTAGGTTTTTACCCGACTGCTTCCGGCATTAAGACATTTCAAAAAGAATTTACATGCTATAAATATTCCAAAGGCGCTGTTCAATTTCCGTTCGATAAAACGCTGCCGGTAATGCTGATTCGCAGGATAGTAAAATACAGGGCAGCGGAAAATCTTGACAAGTATAAATTGAAGCAAGCAAAGAAAAGTAAAGACTGATATTTTGATCATGGCAATTTTGTCTAGAAATAATTATTAACGAAAGGGAAAGATGATCCCTAAAAATTCCGTAATGCGTGTAGCCCGTCCAACAGACAATTTAGAAGTTATATCAAAAATGTATTCTGAAGGATTGGGATTTGACGTGATTGGCTCCTTCAAAGATCATGAGGGATTTGACGGCGTAATATGAGGTCATTTTAAACATTCGTTTCATATCGAATTCACACATCACAAAGGCGCAACCGTCGGCAAAGCCCCCACAAAGGATAATCTGCTTGTTTTCTATATACCGGGAAAAGATGAATGGGAAACGGCGTGTGATAAAATGACTAAATCCGGATTTAAGAATGTGCAATCATATAATCCTTATTGGGAGGATAACGGAAGAACTTTTGAAGATGTAGACGGTTACAGGGTTGTACTTCAAAATAAAGAATGGCCGGTTTAAAAATTTCCGTAATGTGAAAAGATTAAATACATCTCCGCAGAGAGAAAATGTTCTGCGGAGATATCATCGTTAAGCGGTCTATCTTACTCTCGTTAAAAAGCCACCCAGCATAATAAATACAACGTATTGTTGTCCGATGCGTTTCTGCCGTTGCCGTCGTAGTTATTTGTCCCACCGTTAAACTTGTTGTAAACCACGTACTGTGCCGCGAGTTTTGTGTTAAGCCAGGGCAGGTAATCAAATTCGGCAGTAAAGCCGTTGCTGTCGGGCATTCCGTTTGCGCTTCCGCTAACGGAAGCGGAAGGATAAAGAAGCGGATCATAATCGCCGGTAACGGAAAAGTATCCGAGCGAAAAACCGATCTGTGAATGCAAATAGTAATTTGCGTTCGCTTGAAATTCGCTCAATTTATCAGATGAATAAGCCGAACCACCCTTGGCTAAGGAAGCATCCAGAGTTCGTGATTCATGAATCCATGACCCGTGAGCAGTAAGCATATTCTGCCCGAAGGGTTTCTCGAAATTAAAATCAAATCCTACATCGGTATAACGATCGGTTAATCCCTGAACTCCGGTTGGATACATGTTTGCGGATAACCCGAAAGTACCTACCTGGAGATAAAAATCTTCGAACTGTTTTTGCAGAGCGATTCGCCAGTAAGGAGCTAATGATTTTAAAATTCCTGTTGATGCGCTGTCCGGCGGATTTGCGGCGCCTTGGGGAGCCGATTTGTAAAGACTTATTTCGGTATACAATAAATTATTCCACATGCTGTAAATACCTAAGCCCGCAACTTGCTGTGCCAAACCTCCGTCGATCAACGCCGAAGCGGCTGGTGTAGGTGAAGTGGAAGAAGATGCGAAGGGAAATCTCCATGCCGGAATACTGTTCCAAATATCCTGCATGGTAGGGTTGTTATTTAACGTAATTCCATAAGTAAAATTTTCACCTCCCAATTCGGTCTGGTCGGCGTAGCGTAATTCAGTGTTATCCAAACCAATTGCGCCGTCCTGGTCGCTGTAAGTTAATTGGATAAATCCGCCAATCTTGGGAGTAAGTGAACCACCTGCAAAAAGACTTAACTGCTGCGGGAAGGAGAAATTATCGTTCTGTGTTCCCGGCTGTTCCTTGCTTTTATAAGTGTAAGACATTTGCATCATGGCGGAGAAAGGAGATGTTTTCTGCAGCCGCAATATTGTTGTTTCGCTGTCTGCATTCGCTTGAATGGTTTCGGCAGTAACCATTGTATAGGCATTCAGCTTGAACTGTCTTCCGAATGCATTTAACTCGGGGAAAATTGTATGGCATGCATTGCACGATAAACCGGTTTGACGCGCAAAGCTTGGAATAGCGTAAGTGTTACTATTGATTATCAATAATATCGCCAAAACGAGGGCAACAGTTGCGGCGCGTGCCGCTTTATTAATTTTCATTTTTTCTCCTGTATTATTTTTTTAATTGACGGATGTAGTTAACCAGCTCCCATCTTTGCTTTTCTGACAGCGCGGATTTCCAGGAAACCATTGGCGGTTTACCCGTGGTTATTTTCCAAAATATGGCTCCGTCAGTTTGCTCTTGAACAATCTTGGATGTAAGATTCTTAGGGTGGGGAATTATTGTCGCGGCAGCCGGGCCGTTTCCTTCGCCTTTATCTCCGTGACAGCTTGCGCAGTTAGCAGTGAATACTGATTTGCCCTCTTTAGCTGCTTTAGCGTTTCCTGCTAAAGGATTTTTTAATTTCGATGCAAAGCTCGGTGCTATCCAATCGTTTCCGCCTCCTTGAAGAATTGCATCTGTTTTATGTTTAATTGGCGAACCGGCGCTGAATGAATATACCGACGTTACGACAAACAAAAAAATTAAAAACGGAATTGATTTATTTATGTTGCTGGATTTCATAATGCCTCCAATAAATGATGTTGGGTTTTCGTTTTACAAAAATTTGTAAGCGATTATTAGGTTCTAAATAAATGCGAAAGAGAGTTTTAGATGAGAAGGAATTCGTGAAGAATTGTATTTGAAATGGGCGTTGCCATGGAAATGGGACTGCCGTGATGAAATTGCTGCCGCTTGATAAATGTATTTTTAAAAGTAGTGAACGAGCCT
>JAKAHQ010000066.1 GCA_021814855.1 Bacteroidota bacterium
TTGAATCGGGAGCTTATAAAGAAGAAAACACCCGCATGATTTCAACTGCCGATAGAATTAACGACTTAACTGGCACATTAATCGAACTGGAAAAGGAAGCCGAGAAATTTTTGGACGGTTTGACGCACAGCATCGGTTCCTTACGCGAGGAAATTTTTAATACTGTAGATAAGGTAACCGTGCCCAAGTATGCGGAAATGACTCTTGAAAAATCTATTTCAGGTTTGAACGAGATTATTACGGATATAGCGCACAAGGGAATTGTAAGTTCCGATAGAGAAGTTAATACCAAGGAGTTAATGAGAAAGTACACAATGAAGACAGAAAGAAAAATTCATCAAAATTTTACCGGCAGGCATCAAGACGAAAGAGAAACAGGATTGAATAATACTGCCGGCGGCAGCGACGATTCACTCGGCGAAAATGTAGAACTTTTTTAAGGCGATAGAACATGTACAAGTTAGATTTTAACGAACCCGATTCAAAAGCTGTGTTAAGTTTCAACGGACCGCTTACAATTCAAAATATTTCCGCGATCAGGGAAGCGATGCTTTCCGCTCTTAACAAAGCCGATATTGTGCTTATATATCATTACGGCGTGGAGGAATTCGATATCTCCTATTTGCAGATTCTTATCGCCGTAGAAAAATCCATGACTATGGCCGGTAAAAAATTGATAATTAAGAGCGATGGAAAGGATGCGTTTCGCAAATTTTTAGAAGACTCGGGCTGCAGAAATGTTGGATGGCGCTACGAAAATGCCGATCTAACCGAAAGAGGAGGCGAAAATGAGTAAGACTATTATGACGGTTGATGATTCCGCCAGTGTTAGGCAGATGGTAAGTTTTACTTTGAAGGAAGCGGGATACAACGTAATTGAAGCGTCGGACGGAAAAGACGCGCTTTCAAAGATCCAAAACGCGGAATTAAATCTTATTGTAACTGATTTGAACATGCCGAATATGGACGGCATCGATTTAATTAAAAATGTAAGAACTAATCCCAAACACAAATTTGTGCCCATCATCATGCTTACTACGGAATCTCAGAATGAAAAGAAGATGGAAGGGAAAAGCGCCGGTGCGACAGGATGGATTGTTAAACCGTTTAAGCCGGAACAACTATTGAATGTTGTTAAAAAGGTGATAGGATGATCGACGTTCATAGACAGGCATTCATAGAAGAAGCGACTGAACTCCTTTCCGAATTAGAATCTACACTTCTTGAACTGGAAAGCGTACCGGATAATCAGGATTTAATAGCAAAAGTTTTCCGCGCCTTGCACACAATTAAGGGTTCCTCCGGGATGTTTGGCTACGATGAAATTACAATGTTCACTCACGATATAGAATCGGTGTACGATCAGATTCGCAAAGGCAGCATAAGAATAACAAAAGAAATTATTGATCTTACATTGGCCGCAAGGGATCAGATAAGCATAATGCTTTCGCCCTCCGGCGGCGCAGATGGTATTGATGAAAATTTAACCCGGCAAATAATTCAGTCGTTTCGAAATATTGCCAGTATTTCATCGCCCTCGGCAAGCAAGCAACCGGCCTATCACAAAGAGGATCGGAAACCGGAAAATTTGGATGATAAAAAAGAAAAGATCTATAGAATTATTTTCAACCCCGCCCGCGATATTTTTTTATCCGGAACAAATCCGCTTCTCTTGCTAAACGAACTGCAGTCTTTGGGCGAGTCGATTATTCTTACGCGGCGCGATGATGTGCCCGCCGCGGAAAATATAAATCCGGAGAAATGCTATTTGTCGTGGGAAATTATTTTGAAGAGTTACGGCGGAATAGACCCGATAAAAGACGTATTCATTTTTGTGGAAGATCAGTGTGCCATAACCGTTGATGAAATAGACAACGAAGGAAAACTTTTTAGAAACGAGGATTTTGAGGATTTCAGAAAATTGATTTATGAAATCGCCGCAGTAAAGTATCCCGACATACAAACCATATTAACTGGTTTCGAAAATTCCCCGGTACAGATAAAAGTAAGTCAGCAACCCGGCAAAGGCCATAAGAAAGTAAAAGAAAATACTGAAGGCGATTCCGTTTCAAGTCTAAGAGTAAGCGCCGAAAAATTAGATGAGCTCGTTAATCTTGTAGGTGAGCTTGTCACCGTTCAAGCGCGGTTAAGCCAGCTTGCTCTTTCGAATAACGATCCGAATATAACTTCGGTATCCGAAGAAGTTGAAAGAATTACTTGGTCGCTCCGCGATAGCGCTTTAAACATTCGTATGCTGCCTATCGGTACAACGTTCAGCAAGTTCAAACGGCTGGTAAGAGATCTCTCCAAGGAATTAGGCAAAGAAGTTGAGTTAACAACGGAAGGAGCCGAAACCGAACTTGATAAAACCGTCATTGAAAAATTAAACGATCCGCTTATTCATATCATCAGAAATTCCATCGATCACGGCATTGAATCTCCTGCTGAAAGAGAATCCGCAAATAAAAAGCGAACCGGTAAAATCGAATTATCGGCGTCGCAATCCGGCGGCAATGTAATGATAAAAATCAGCGACGACGGAAAAGGAATGGATAAAAACGCTATAAGGGAAAAAGCATTAAAGATGGGATTGATAACAGAACATGCTGAGTTATCCGACAACGAAATATACTCATTCATTTTTGCGGCAGGTTTTTCAACGGCAAAGAAGGTTACAAATGTTTCCGGACGCGGAGTAGGAATGGATGTGGTGCGAAGAGCCATTGAAGCGCTTCGGGGAACAGTAGAAGTTTCAAGTACGCCGGGTGCCGGAACCATAATTACGTTAAAACTTCCTTTAACCCTTGCTATCATCGATGGGCTTTTAGTAAAAATCGCTGATGACCATTATATTCTTCCTCTTACAACAGTAGAGGAATGCATAGAATTAACAAAAAAGGAATCCGAATCTTCGCACGGAAGACAACTTGTAAATATTCGCGGACGAATCGTTCCTTACATAGACCTCAGAAATAGTTTCGGGATAAATAATAATCGCCCAGAGATCGAACAAATTGTAATTGCTCACATTAACGGAAACCGAATTGGATTTGCCGTTGATAATGTTCTTGGTCAACATCAGACCGTGTTAAAATCCTTAGGCAAGCTTTACAAAAATATCAACGGTATTTCGGGAGCTACAATATTGGGTGATGGTACGGTAGCGTTGATTCTGGATCTTGCCAAGATAGTCGAAGGCGAGGAGATTAAAGAAAGGGCTAACGTATGTTGATTTTGAAAACCATAGAACAAACACCCGCATTTATTTTGAAGTTAAGAGCTGCAATGGATGCATTTGTAATCGATAACGGCAGCATGGGAATTTCACACTCCAGTGATTATAGAAAACCGATGACGAATATTGAAATGCCAAATTTGCTGTCTAGTCTGAAAAGCGAACTAAACGCAGGTGGAAGAAAAAGCAACAGCTTTTTCTCTGCTGAAAAAATCACAGTTAATTAAAAACAAAAGGTTCAGTCATGAAATGGTTCATAAATCTAAAGATCAGCACGAAACTTATTATCGGCTTCGTGTTTATTGCGGCAATAGCGGCAATAGTTGGGTGGGTAGGCTTAACCGAAATGCACAACATTGCTCAAGATGACACAAAATTGTACGAAGAAGCTACTGTCCCGTTAAGTCAATTGCAAAAGATTTCGGTTGCGTTCCAAAAGGAAAGATTAAACTTAAGCGACGCCGTTAATTCAAATAACAAACAGGAAGTTGAACAATGTGTTCGTTCAATTGAAGGACTTAATTCGCAAATAGAAAAATATGTTAAGGAGTTTGAAAAAACTCTTAGCGATGACGAAGAAGTTAAAATGGCGGAAAGATTCAAGGAAGTTGATAAACTCTATTACGCCGATATGAAAAAGATACTTCAACTGGATGCCAACGGAAATGAAGGGGAAGCCAAAAAATTTATAAAGGGGGAGGCAATGGCGCATGTTGAAGCCGAGGAAGACTCCCTGGACAAATTGATCGACTACAATGTTAAATCGGGTAAAGAGATTTCGCAGAACAACACTTCCCTTGCAAAAAGCGCCACGACAACATTGTCAATTATTATAAGTCTTGGCGTTCTTATGGCAATTGGACTTGGCCTGTATATCGCCCGCATAATTAAAACACCGGTAAATAAACTTGTCGGAATTGCGAATCAACTTGCACTTGGTGATGTTGAATTAACCGTTGTACGAGAATCGAAAGATGAGATTGGGGATTTGATGAATTCTTTTGCCGAAATGATAAAGGCAACAAAAGAACAAGCCGGAATCGCTCTGAAACTTTCTGAAGGCGATTTAAATGTTAAAATAAATATCAAATCGGAAAAAGATGTGCTTGGAAAAAGCTTTTCTGCAATGGTGGATAAGTTGAGAGAGATAGTAGAAAGCGTAGTCGGCGCGTCATACAATGTAACTGCCGGCGCGCAGGAATTAAGCGCCAGTTCGGAAGAATTATCTCAGGGTGCAACAGAGCAAGCCGCCGCTGCCGAAGAAGCGTCTTCGTCTATGGAACAAATGACGGCCAACATTAAACAGAACGCCGATAATGCTCAACAGACGGAAAAGATAGCTCTCAAA
Organism: Bacteroidota bacterium; assembly: GCA_021814855.1. Next base: position 4,584 of record JAKAHQ010000066.1, read on the forward strand.
TCTTCCGGCGACGCTAAAGACGGCGGTAAAGCCGTTGCAGAAACATCCGAGGCAATGAAGGAAATTGCTAGTAAAATTTCGATCATAGAAGAAATTGCAAGACAGACAAACTTGCTTGCTTTAAATGCAGCAATAGAGGCGGCAAGGGCAGGCGAACACGGTAAAGGTTTTGCGGTAGTTGCAAGCGAGGTTAGAAAACTTGCCGAGAGAAGTCAAACTGCCGCCGCGGAAATAAATAAACTTTCCGCTTCCAGTATAAAAGTTTCGGAGAAAGCCTGGGAGATGTTAAGCAAGATTGTACCGGATATTCAAAAAACTTCCGAACTTGTTCAGGAAATTTCTGCCGCAAGCAATGAACAAAACAGCGGCGCCGAGCAGATTAACAGCGCCATTCAACAACTCAACCAGGTAATACAACAGAACGCATCGGCTTCGGAACAAATGGCATCGACGGCGGAAGAATTGACAAGCCAGGCAGAACAACTGCAGGAGACCATAGCTTTTTTCAAACTGGGAAATAATACGCGTTCATTTAAGAGTACTCACATTACAAATTCCAATTCCGAAAACAGCAACACGGGTCATAAATCAAAATCTGCGGGTACGGAAAAATTTATTTCAAACGAGAGGGTGCTAAAACCAAATAACGGCAGTTCAAAGAAAATTACAAAGTCCAAAGGCGTTCTGATAAATCTAAACAATAACGGCGACGGACTTGACGATGAGTTCGAGAGACTATAAAGGAAATAATTTAAAATAAACCGAGGTTAACATGAACAATCTAACAATAACCGAAACCAGGCAGTATCTTACTTTTAAATTGAACGGGGAGATATTCGGCGTTGATGTAGCACAAGTGAGGGAAATACTCGACTATATTAAAATTACGAAAGTACCTCAAACGCCGGAGTTTATGTGCGGTGTAATTAATCTGCGCGGAAGCGTGGTGCCGGTAGTGGACATGAATTTGAAGTTTGGAATGCCGCAGATAGAAAAATCGGTGGACACGTGTATCGTGGTTGTCGAAGTAAATATGAATGATTCAACAATTATAATAGGCGCCCTGGTAGACTCGGTTCAGGAAGTTTTCGAAATAGAGCCCCAAAATATAGAACCGGCGCCCAAAATCGGCACTAAGCTTAAAACCGATTTCATTAAAGGAATGGGAAAACAGGATGATAGATTTATAATCATTTTGGATATAGATAAAATCTTTTCTTCTGATGAACTTGAAAGCGTACAGACTGGAAAGAATGAAAACGTCAATGCAATCCCGGTTGATGATTAAACGGAATATTATTCACAATTATCATAAAGGAGAAAAAAATGAAATGGTTTTATAATTTGAAGATCAGTGTAAAACTGCTGGCCGGATATACATTGGTTGCAGCCGTTGCCGCCATTGTTGGCTGGATTGGAATTACCGAAATGCAAAATATTGCAAGGGATGGAGCCAAACTTTATTCCGAAGCAACCGTTCCTCTCAGTCAATTGCAAAAACTTTCTATGGCGTTTCAAGAGAAGCGAATTAATTTGAGAGACGCTCTTAATTCGAACAACAAACAGGAAGTCGAAACATACGCCCGCACTTTGGATGAACTCGACAAGCAGATCGAGGCAACTTTAAAAGAATACGAGAAAACAATTAGCGACGAAGAAGAAACGAAGTTAGCAGAAAGATTCAAAGAGGTTGACAAGCTGTATGAAGCCGATATACAAAAAATGCTTCAGCTTGATGCCGAAGGTAAACAAGCCGAAGCTAATAAAATTATGAAAGGGGAAGGGCTGCTGCATGTTAAAGCCGAAGGGGATTCTCTCGATAAACTTGTTGCTTATAATGTAAAATCTGCAAAAGAAATTTCCGATGACAATGCGCTGGCGGCAGATAAAGCAACGACCACTATGCTTTTTATTATTCTCTTTGCCGTAGTCTTATCGTTCATACTCGGAATGTTTATTTCAAGAATTATAAGCAAGCCGCTGCAGAAAGGGGTCGATTTTGCTGTTATGGTTTCAACGGGCGATTTATCTCAAAAGTTAAACATCGAACAGAAAGATGAAGTTGGCTCTCTTGCCAAAGCTTTAAATGAGATGGTGGAAAAATTGAAAGGCGTTGTTGAGAGCGTTAAATCGGCATCGGATAATGTAGCTTCGGGTTCGCAGCAATTAAGTTCGGGTTCCCAGGAAATGTCTCAAGGCGCTACTGAACAAGCCGCCGCCGCCGAGGAAGCTTCTTCTTCAATGGAAGAAATGACTTCCAACATTAAACAGAATGCAGATAATGCGCAGCAGACTGAAAAGATAGCGTTGAAATCTTCCGAAGATGCCAAGGAAGGAGGTAAAGCCGTATTAGAAACCGCAGCGGCTATGAAAGAGATTGCCGCAAAAATTTCGATTATAGAAGAGATAGCACGACAAACAAACTTACTTGCGCTAAATGCCGCCATTGAAGCTGCAAGAGCCGGTGAACATGGAAAAGGTTTTGCAGTAGTGGCCTCGGAAGTTAGAAAGCTTGCGGAACGGAGCCAGACCGCCGCCGCCGAAATAAATAAACTTTCCGCTTCAAGTATTCAAGTGGCGGAAAAAGCAGGCGAGATGCTGAATAAATTAGTCCCGGATATTCAAAGAACCGCGGAACTGGTTCAGGAAATATCTGCGGCGAGCAACGAGCAAAACAGCGGTTCGGAACAAATCAATACAGCTATTCAACAATTGAACCAGGTAATTCAACAGAACGCTTCGGCATCGGAAGAAATGTCTTCGACAGCGGAAGAATTATCAAGTCAAGCCGAACAATTGCAGGAAGCAATTTCTTTCTTCAAACTCGAAAATAGTTCAAACCGTAGTTCGGTTAAGCAATATTCGAATTCTAAAACAAGGAATTCAATTCTGCATGAATCGCATAAACCCGTGATAGCTCATGCGGCTTTGGGAAAGAAACAGTCGAGCGCAGCGCAAAATATCGAGCGGCTTAAATCATTTAAAGCTCCGAGTAACGGAAACGGCGTTGTAATCGATTTGGGACACGACGGCGACAAACTTGATCATGAGTTCGAAAAATTCTAATTCAATTTTTCCCGTACATACTTTATATAAAAGTGTAAAGTATGTACGGCCTAATAAAAACTAATATGCGATTGGAAATTTAGCATGACTTTGAACGCGAATCCGGAAACACTTTCAAATACCGAATTTGAAAAACTTAGCAAATTCATTCACGAGCAGAGCGGAATCAAAATATCGCCGGTCAAAAAAAATATGGTTGAAGCACGGTTAAGAAAAAGATTGAA
>JAKAHQ010000067.1 GCA_021814855.1 Bacteroidota bacterium
CTATCGCGTTTAGATACTGCGCGTTTGTATCCGCGGCAGAGAGATAATTATTATTTATTTTCAACGTAATCTGGGCGCCTACTTTGGCGGTCGATTTTATAGCAAATGTAAGAGTTACCAGTGTTGCCGAAGAAGTTATCGTCTTTCCGGCTTGCTGTTTGAAACCTCCTATTTGAACATAACCAAGTGTAGAGTTGTTGGTAGCCGCAAATGTCCAATTGTTCAACGTGGTATCCGTAACGCTGCTTACATACGTTAAATTATTTTTATCGTATTCCAATCTTAAATCAAGCGAATTTATATTAGCCCCAGCCGACGGAGTTAACAATATCGGCACAGCAATTTTATCGGAAGGTGAAGCGGTCAGACTCCGCGAGATGCTGAATACCGAGGAAGTTTTGGTGACTATTGAGAACGTATCGGAAACCGCGGAGGCGCCTGTTCCGGAAACTTGTACGACGCAATTATTCAACGGCACGCTTGCAGACAGATTAGGTAATGTAACATTTTGAGTGCTGTCGTCCGGGGTTCCGGCAACTAATGTTGTAGGAAAAGTTGAACCACCGTCCGTAGAGAGTTTAATATCCAGGTTACCGGACATACCGAAAGTTTCCCAGGTTACATTTTGAGTTGATTGATCGAGCAATTTTGAATTTGCGACAGGCGTAAGCACGGTAATATATTTTTTATTAGCCCATGTAAAAAAGTTAGCTCTGTTTTTAACCGCGAAGCTCAAATTTATTGTTTGAGGTGATGCAGAAGCGGCTACCGTAAAGGCAGGTCCAAATGAGACCGCCTGTTGAAGCGTTGTTTGAATTCCGGCAACGCTTTTAAATCCGAAGAACTCATTGTACCTATTATCATACGCGGCGCATACAACTGTGCTACCGCTGAAGAGCGGAACAGCCGTTCCCGGATATGTTAGATTTGTCTTGAAGAATCCACCTATTGAATTTTCATAAAGAACAAAATCATGAAGTGGACCGTAATCTCCTCCGGGAATCCAAGCCGCGTTTAAGCTTATTGCTTTTGCAGCAACGGCATTAATCACCATATCCACTGTAATTCCGCTTGAATCCCATTTTACGGTCAAAGTTTTGGAACCGTAAGAGGAGTTTTCGTAATTATAAACATAATTGCCGGCTGCTTCGGTCCAAGAGGCCAGTTTTGTTCCGGTCTCATTATTAATTCTTCCGAAACCGATTTTACTCTTATCGTTCAAAGAAGTATTCAACAATTGTTTGTTCGATCCTCCTTTGAAGGTTATTTGAGTTATTTGACCGGTTGTATGATCAAAAACAATTGCGGCGTTTGGATCGACACCTATAGAGCTGCTGGGTGTTGCTGTGGTAAGTGTAAAAGGGCTTGAATATGCTGAATAGCTTGTTCCAACCTTGACGCGTACCCGCCAGAAATACTGCTGGCCAAAATCCAAATAGTAATTAGCAGGAGTATATGTATTTGTAGCAATGTTGCTGAAAGTTTTCAGATCCGAAGTGTTGAATCCGCTGCTTTTACAAATTTGTAGATCGTATACAACTGCGTTGGTAACGTTTTCCCATGTAAAGGCAATCTTAGTAAATTTATAATTAGTTGAGCTGTCTGCCGGCGTTATTAAATTGGGAGGGGTAACTGCCTGCCCCAAGATAATAGTTTCTGCCGCTGAAAGAAGTATAAAAGACATTATCCGGTGTATAAATATTTTCGTATTCACGGGTATCACCATAAATAAGTTGCATAAATGTTACTCTGTTATAAATTATTATCGAATTTTTGAGGATGTTGTTAACTCCTCTGCGTAGAATAATTGAAGGATTAGGCCAGCACAGAGAATATTGCAATTAAAGCTTGATTTGGCATAAATCTAAAGTTTCCCGGCAAAAAATTCCTTAGATCGCAATCATGCCGTCACCTTGCCAAAAAACCAACCACATATTTTTACAATAATTTACTGCATACAAATAGTTTTCCGGTAAATACATTTCCACCGGTAAAAGGAACACGTTATTGGAGATGAAGGAAAAATTTCTGTCAAAGCAAAGATCAGTTACGGTATTTCTTTACGGCTTTAATAATCATTAAATAAATTAAAAGGAGCGCCATGAAATTCATCGGATTTTTAATTACCGCCGTTTTAATTGCGGGCTGTGCTTCAGTTGTTTTACAGCCAGCGGATTTTTCCTGGCCTGTGGAAAACGCATTAAAGATAGATAGCAAAGGATTTGTCACGGAAAAAAGATATTCAATAACTCTAAACGTAAAACCATTATTCTATGAAGAATTTGCCGATTCAAATTCTTACGACGGAAAAGAGATCAGGATGATTCGCGATAAAAGCGGCATGTATTATATAACAGGCACCGGTTTTAAAAACGTTTATTTATTTATGCCTGTTCAGGGCGGATTAAAGATGGAAGATAAACTTGCCGTCTCAGATTCAACTGCGCTGCAGTCGCCGGCATTCAATCAAAAAACTTCAGATATCGAACTTGTTGACGGTTCAAACAAATATATTTTAAATAACAACGGGATCGTGAGGTTAAAATGAAAACAAAAATATTTTTCATCACGCTCGTCACATTTATAACGTTCACAGGTTTGCACGCTCAATCCGATTACGCGAAACTTCAGAATTTCAAGGAAAGGTACAGTAGAATAGAAGAATCCATAAAGCAGGCATCGTCGCTGGGCGAATGCCATTCTATTTCTCAAAATATTGATGAGTTAAAAAGCGATTTCTTTAACGATAAGACTTTCCTTGATAAATCTTTATACCCGGATAATTTTGACGACTCTTTTGCCAAGTTGGAAAACGCCCTCGTACTCCGGAAGGAAGATTTTACGCAGATCACGGATTTAAGCACCAAGGTAAATGCGCTTCAATATCAGGTTACGAATCTTAGCGATAAAAATGAAGACTTGATAAAACAGATAAATGATTTAAACATGAAAGTCGGTAAAAACGAAGCAGTAGTAGCGCGTCTCAATTCCCTTATCTCAAAGCTTAGGCACGGTATAAATCAACGGGATAAACTTGTAAGCGATCTTGTAGATAATCTCCTTTCCGATTTTATGAAAACCCCGGCGCAAATGAGCAGGTCCGACAAGCAGGGTATTATTTCCAAAGTTAAAAGCAATAATCTTTTTTACAATGTCGAAAGAACTATAGCCGATAATATTCAGTTTATAAAAATTACGCCGATGAATGCAGAGGACCTTTCAAATATGAAGCAACAATTCCATGGCTTTGCACAAAGATGGAAACAGATAGGCCCGCGCCTCGGCAGTGTTTATCTTAGCTCGAAAGAAAAGAAATCTGAAATTGCCGATATAGACTCGCTCTTCAGCCAATGGGATAAACAAATGGATACTGAAATGTGGGCAAATATTTACAGGCTCTTCCAGGAAAAAAACATTATGCTCACCCCGTTCAACAACGGAGACCAATTTGCCTTCAGCGTCAATTCATATATCGAAACAGAAATACAAAATGCAGACAAGAGCAACAAAGCAGAGTCTGCTAAATTATTCGATCTTTTTTCCGACAGCGTTTACTTCAAAACCGTGCGCTCCAAATGGATACCGGTTTTAATCGCCAACAACATGATGAACCCGGCAAACAAGGATACCATCGAAACAAAACTTGCCGCGTGGAAAAATATTATTTACCCAGCCCCTACAAATTGGCCGTACATTATTGCTGGCTTATTGCTTGTATCTGTTATTGTATTTCTGATTATTAAATTGAAACGGAAAGAAAAACCAAAGACGGTTCAACAAACGGCGAACATGTAAAAGTTGATTTAACAGACTTCCCTTTCTTGGGGGGTCTGTTACTTTTGATCATGCTGAACGTAAAAACTATTCTAAAAGTTTTTGAATATCTTTTTCCAACGTTTCTTTTGGAGTCTCGACAATCCTTCCTACTTCTTTATCATTCTTATAAAAGATGAATGTAGGAACGGCTTCAATATTTAATTTTGATGTATCACCGGCCGGATCTTTTTTGGTTCGGTCTACGCAGTAGAGCATTAATTTTTTTTGATCGTAATTCAGCTTATCCAGGATTTTATAAAAGCGCGGAACTTCCCTTCTGCTGTCGCTGCACCAGCTTCCCATTACAATAGTAATTGCGCAGTCATTTAATTTATTACCTATCGCGGCGAGCGTGACAGTATCCAAATTGTAAACATCATATTCGGAATTAAACCACCATGCAAAGTTTGTATCCGCAAAAGCGGTTCGGTCGCATAAACCTATCAGCATCGGCTTGCCGGATTTATCATCCACGACCAGTTTGTTCTTATCTTGAGCAAACAAGGATGCGGTAATAAAAAAGAGCATCATTAAGTATTTCATATTAATTCCGTTTCAGTTATTCGAATTACGTACGTCGAGGCCCCAGTATAATTTATTGCGGAGAATTTCAAAGTAGCTGGTTCGCTTAGAATGCGCCAGACGAACCGGGTTTTGACTCTTCTCAATTGTAAGGCTTGCCGGCGGTTCAAAAAATTGAACCCGCTGACCGTCGCAGCTAATCTGTATTTTATCCGAAGGCGAATTCACATTCACAGTAATCTTCTGAGCGCTTGATATTACCAACGGGCGCATGGTTAAAGTATGCGGCGCAATCGGACTGATCGTAATTACCTTTGCTTTCGGATTAACAATAGGCCCTCCTACGGAAAGCGAGTACCCCGTTGAACCGGTTGGTGTAGCAATTATAATTCCGTCCGCAGAAAATGTTGAGACATAATCGTCATCAACTTTTATTGTCAGTTCAATCATCTTGGGCCAGGGCCCTTTATCTATAACGAGATCGTTTATGGCATAAAGATTTTTACCGGAGTTTTTGCAGGACGCGATGAGCGCCATACGTTCTTCTATAATATAGTTCTTCGTTTTTATATCGCCGAGAAATTCTTCAAAGCTATCCATATCAAACTCTGCAAGAAAACCAAGTTTGCCGAAATTTACGCCTACAATCGGAGTGCAATATTCGCGCGCCTCGTAAGCGGTATTAAGCATTGTACCGTCGCCGCCGATGGAAACAACCATATCCGATAGTTTGCACAGCTCGTTATTGGGAAGAAACGTCGCAGCTTTTAAAGAACTGTCGAATTGATCATGGAACTTCTTAAGGGATTCGCTGACGACGCAGTCAAAATTATTATCGCGGAGCTGTGCAACTATTTTTGCAACTATATTCGGTATATTTTTTTTTGAAGTATTAGGAATGATTCCTATTGTCATTGCTTTTATTCAACTCCCAAAGTTTGCAATACTTTGTAAATACATAGGCCGAAGAAAAAACAGCCAGGATTAAACCGTGAACGCCGTCGAGAAAACCTAATCTAAAGATATACATTTTAAGAAAAAGAAAAACCGGACGGAAAATTATATCTCTTAGTTTAACCCGTTTGCCCTTTAACTTCAGTTCTTTTGCCGCAAGCGAAGTATATGAATTAAATTTTACAAAATAATGATCGATTGTCGGATCTGTATAATGATTCAGGTCAAATTTAAGCTGACCAACTCCCCCTTCAACTTTTAGATGTTCATGTACTCCGAGCTCATTGAAAGAACAAAATTTTTTATTAAAAAGTCGAGTAACACGGGATGGATACCATCCGCTGTGTTTAATCCATTTACCGAGGAAAAAAGCCCGGCGCGCCAAATCATATGCAGAATATTTTGGCGTCTGGGTTTTAAATGATTTTAATTCCTCTTTAAGTTCTCCAGTCAGTTCTTCATCGGCGTCTATCCAAAGCACCCAATTATTTGAAGTCTTCGAAAGCGCATAAATTTTTGCCTGCGCGTATCCTTTCCATTCAACTACTTGGCAAATTACATTCGGAAATGATTCAGCAACATTCACCGTCTTATCGATTGTCCGGGAATCGACAATAACTATAATTTCATCAATTACACCTTGCTGGCTTTGAATGCACCGCCTGATATTGGTTTCTTCGTCACGGGCTATTATGATGGAAGATAGTTTCAATTGCAAGCTACCCGTTTGTTTGAGTTTTATTTCTCAAGTAATCTCTGTAGAAAGCAAAGTTCAAGCCCAGCGAAAACCAGATAACAGTAATTATTTCCTGGTCGCCGAAATTCCATTCGGCAAGTCCAGCAAATAAAAAAGCAACAAAGCAGGCAAGTGTTCCCAATGTGTAAGATGAAACAAAGTCAACATCCTTAAAGAAATTATACATTTGAAGATCAACTCTGAAAATCTTAACAAGAAAAATCATCATGAATATAAATCCTACTCCGCCGAATATAGCGAGGAACTGGGTATAGTTGTTATGCAAGTGGCCGAAATTTTCCTTCTCGTAATAATTTTTATACTTGGCGTATTGATGTTCAACTCCTATATCGCCGATGCCGAAAACCGGGTGAGCCAGGAAGATTCTAATGGCCGTGCGGAATTGATTTTCTCTTTCAATATTAGTTACCCAATACGGATCGAACATAGTTTTAACTCGGTTGTACTTAACATAACTCATGTAGACATTATCGCCTTCCGCGCTTATGCTGGCCGGCACAAAATCCAGCTTGGATTTGTAGAGTATCTTCAAGCCGTTATCAAACGGGTACTGAAGCACAAAAAAGTTTTTAGCCAGATCGGCGGTGTAAAATTTATCGGCCGTTAAATAGAAACGATACGCGCCTTTAATTTGATTGTTCTGCGTTACAAACTTCACGGAGTCGCCGGAAACGTTAAACAGTTTCATACTGTTGTTCATACCAAATACAAAACTATTTTCCCAGCCGAATAAGAATCCGCTGTCGGTAGTATCTTTCTCTGAATAGATAACACGATCAGGCAGAGAATCTTTTAGAGAATAAACGATAAGATTTCTATCCGTGTTGTAGACGACAAAATAATTCGTACCGGCAAAACAGCTCGTCACATTTTTTATATCCGGCAAGTTAACATGGTTCCTTGGATTTTCGAATGAACGAAAAACCGTTACACCGCTGTCTTTATCGCAGACGTAAAGGCAGCCGTTTGCTACGCGGTAATCCGTGGTCTGCCCGGGAGATATAAACTCGCTGACGGTTTTAAGATTATTGGTTTTATCCAAAACAAAGAATCTGGAATCGACCAGGGAAGCCAGCAGATATTTATGATTAATATTATCCAGTCTTCCAACCGGATTCGGTAAAATAATCGACTCTGTTACTTTACCGTTGACATACTTTTTTATTCCTTTCTGATAATCTGCAAGGTAGTAACCGGATGAATCGGCGAGAACGTAAACTGCTTTTCCATCCGTATTAACTGCATTAGTTTTCGTCAAGCCGCCGTTTTCCAGTTTGTAAGAGAAAACCCTGCTGGCCTCCGGATCGATAAACAGAACAGCCAAGAATAAAATGAAAGCCGTACCTATTAACCACCATTTCTTTTTAATTATCAGTATAGTAACTATGCCAGCAAACATTCCCAGCCATGCGGCCCTTGTATAACTTGATATCACCGCCGCAAAAGAAATTACAGTACCAAACAGGTAATAATATTTTTCTTTGTTCCATTTTTTTTCATTCATGTAGAAAGCAAAGAAAAAAACCATTGTAAACATCATTAAGCCGCCGGCCGTCATTACATATTGAAACGGCGAAGGCCCGCGGGTTTCTATTGCATACAGGTGTCTAATGAAATGTTTATAAGCAAATCCAATGTAAACCAGGATGGTTATAAGCGCCGCACCCATGTAAATACGAACAAACAGTTTTGCTTTTTTAGTATCTGTTGCGGCAATTATTACGGTATAGAAAATAAAAATTTGTAAGATGCGCTTTACCAGGTTTTC
>JAKAHQ010000068.1 GCA_021814855.1 Bacteroidota bacterium
CGATCTAACGGTTTGGTTAGATAATCATCAGCCCCGAGATCGAGAGCTTTAACAATATCTTCTTCCGCATTTCTAACCGAGAGAATAATTATCGGGATGTTTGTCCACGTGCGCAATTCTTTTACAACGCTAAAGCCGTCGCGGTCGGGTAAGCCGATATCTAAAACAACTAACTGCGGATGCGCCGTAGCAACTTGAACGATTCCGTCTTTAGCGTTTTCCGCCTCAACAACTTTATAATCCGACGCCTCAAGTGTAATGGACAATATTTTTCTAATCTGCGCTTCGTCGTCTATCACGACGATTGTATTTTTTATGCTCGCATTCATCTTACACACCGGCAGTGATGGGTAAACTTATCGAAAATACTGCGCCCCCGCCAGGCTTGTTTGAAGCTGAAATATTTCCGCCGTGCGCTTCGATGAATCCCTTTGATATCGATAGACCGAGCCCGGTGCCACCCGCTTTTGTCCCGGGTATCCTGTAAAACTTGTCGAATACTTTATCGAAGGTGTCTTCCGGAAAGCCGTTCCCGTTATCGGAAATATTTATAATGCAGTTGTTGCCAAATTGTTTTATCTCAATTGTGATTGTTGAGCGAAGCGGTGAATACTCCAAAGAATTGTGAATGATATTTACAAGTGCCTGCTCCAGCAGCCCGAAATCGTATTTCACAAGCGGCATTTCCTCCGGGATAATTACGGTTATGCTTCTTGCCTTTAATTCCTTTTCGAATCTCTTCAAAACAGAGTTGATCAAATCTGCAATGGGGTACCAATCAAGCTTTGGTTTTAAATTGCCGGATTCAAGCCTGGCCATGTCCAACAAGTTTTCAACTAGACGGTGAAGGCGCTCGGCGGCAATTTTAATTTCTTCATGAAGCTTAAATAAAATTGTTTTGTTCGAGGAAATGTTTTCATCGTTGAGTGAACTTACGGCTCCCATAATGGTTGTGATCGGCGTTTTTAATTCGTGCGAAATAGAGTTGAAAAGAGTTTTGTATAATTTCTCCGACTCGTAAGCGACCATGGATTTTTGAGCGATCATATTTAGATTTTCTCTTTCGAACGCGTCTGCAATCTGGGTTAAAAACGTATCGAGCAAATTCTGCTGCTCGACAGAAAGAGCGCGTGAATCCTGCAATCGTATCCCTATAATTCCCAACCGGCTGCTCTTGCTTTTAAGAGGGTAGAAAGTAGCCGAACATGCGGAAAGAGTGTTTGTAAATTTTCCTGCTGTCTGCGAGTTTAGAAATACCCAGTTGGCTATATGCCATTCAGATTCTTCAACGGAAAATGTGCCGGAGGGATGCGAAGCTTTTTTTAATTTGTCGGGAGTTTCGCTAAGTATTATCGCAATCTCGGCTTGAAAAATCATGCGAATATTTTTAGCGGCGATCGAGCATATTTCGTCGATGCTGTTCGCGATGGAAAGTTCCTTTGCAAGATTGTAAAGCGCAGATGTTCTTTCTTCCTTCTGCCGCAAAAACATTTGCTGAGTTCTTATTTTGGAAGTCAGGTAGCCGGAAACGCTTGCAATCAGAAAATACATGAAGAACATCAGGGCGTCGTCGACCTTGGCAATATGAAAAGTAAATTGAGGCGGTATAAAAAAGAAATTCCAACTGAGCGCGCTTATAAGAGCAGCGACAAAAACCGGCCCGGGCCCGAAGTTGAACAAAGGTAATAGTGTAACTGTGAAAAGAAACAACAGCGAAACAGTTTGGTAACCTATATGACCGGCAACATGATAAAGGGTTAAAGTCATAAGCAAGATTATGACTGCCGCAGAAACATACTTTGAAGGCGATGATGTGGGTCTCGGTATTAATCCCAGCAGTATTTTTTTGTGGGAAGTTTGAATGCCTTCGGCGGTAATGTTATTGGAGTCGTTGCTTTCCATTTATCAAATCCAGTTTGAAATTGCCATGGAAGAAAGCTTTAGCACCGTATTTATAAGATTTTTCTGTTCAGGAAAAAGATTTTTATAACTGCAATTCAATCCGGCTACACCAATCGTATTTCCCGAAGAAATGGATACGGGAAGAAATACCCAGTTAACTTCGGTTAAATTTTCAGTTCCGCTGCCGGCAATCTCGCCTTTAGCCGCTACCCATTCGGCAACGCTTAGTTCCTTGATAGTTAGTTCAACGGCCGCCGAATTTTTTGCGAGCGGTCTAAGCTGCCCTTTATCGTCTTTAAGAAATACCGATGTGTTCGACATAACAATTTTTGCAAGGTACTTAACCAAAATTTTCGAAATCTCTTCGAGCACTGTAGTCTTGATAAGTAACAGAGCAAAATTTTTCTGTCCGCTCGGTTCTTGAATCTCTTTAATAATTTCTTCGTGCAAAGGTATATTAAGAAGCTCCTTGCTAAGATCCTCAATCATGCTCAAACTTTCAAGCCGCATTCTTAAAGCATTGTACTGGTTTTTAGACTGCTTAATAAGATGGCTCACCACAATCGACACGGCAAGAAAAATCATAAGACTGATGAAATGTTCCGGTCTGCTGATTGTGAATGTGTATCTTGGTTCGACGAATAAAAAGTCGTAGAACGCAACTCCTAAAATCGAAGAAAAAATTGCCGGGCCGGTTCCGTAAAGAAGCGCGGCTGTAATGGGGCCGATTAAATAAATTATCTCGAACGACGGGGCGGTGAAAAATTTCTCAGTAATCCAGATTAATACAGAAAGCAAAAGCAATATCAGGAGAGATATCGTATAATCCCGCAGGTGAAATTCGTATTTCTTTTTTCTCTTAGCCTTCTTAGGAGGAGAAATTTCGGCTTCGGCAGTAGGAGTAATTAATTGAACATCAAACGCGCTTTGATCGTGCATCAGTCTGTATGTCGGCGAGCGTTTCAAAAATTCATACAATGCCGATCTTAACGGTTTACCCACGAGAACGCGGGTAACATTTTTTGATTTGGCAAAGCTGATAAGTTCATCGGCAATATCGGAGCCGGAGAGAGTAAAAATTTTTGCGCCGAAATTCTCCGCAAGATTGAGAGCTTCGGAAAGATATGCCTGCTGGTTTTGTGTTAAGCTTCGGAATTTTGGAGTGGAAACATAAACAGCGTACCATTCAATTCCGGAATCGTAGGCAAGATTATACGCGCGTCTTATAAGCTGTTTGGAAAAAGGACCCGGCGAAATGCAAACCATAATTTTATCTTGAACCGGCCAGGTTTCGTTTATACCTCGTGCCTTCATGTAATTCAAAACTTCGCTGTCGATCTTGGACGCAACTTTTCTCAAAGTAATTTCGCGCAGCGCGGCAAGATTTCCTTCGCGGAAAAAATTTTCAATTGCTCTTTGAGCCTGTTCCGGCACATAAACTTTTCCTTCCTTAAGCCGCTGCAAAAGTTCGGCCAGGGGAATATCGACAAGTTTAATTTCGTCCGCTTCTTCAAGAATATTGTCCGGCAAAGTTTCCTGAACTCTGACGCCCGTTATTTTTGCAACAACGTCGTTTTGACTTTCGAAATGCTGGATGTTGACGGTCGTGAGTACGTCGATTCCGTTTTCCAATAATTCTTTTACGTCCTGGTATCTCTTTGGGTGGCGGCTGCCGGGGGCGTTTGTGTGGGCCAACTCATCTACAAGAACGACCGTCGGTTTACGATTGAGTATTGCGTCAACATCCATTTCCTCAAGGGCAATATCCTTGTAGATAATTTTTTTTCTTGGCAGAACCTCGAGTCCTTCTATCAAAGCATTTGTCTCGGCCCGTTTATGAGTCTCAACATAGCCGATAACCGCATCGACACCGCGGTTTTTAAGAGTGTGAGCTTCAAGAAGCATTGTATAGGTCTTGCCCACTCCTGGAGCGTAACCCAAGAAGATTTTCAGTTTGCCGTTCTTCTTCTCTCCGCGTTTAATCTCGGAAAGCAGCGCATCCGGGTCCGGGCGTAGTCTCTCTTCTTCGATCATGAAATCATTTCACTTTATCTAACTGCAAATTTAACAAAAGAACATTAACTACCGAATTGCCGAGGAAACCAAACTGCGGGTATTGAGTTAAAGAATCGATCAATGCAATTACTTTTTTACTTTGCTCGTTGTTAAATCCTCTTGACTTAGCTATTCTTTCCACCTGCAGTTTTGCCGATTCGGGAGAAATGTGAGGATCGACCCCGCTGCCGGAAGCAAAGAACATTTCATTCGGAACGAGCGATGCATCGCTCACAAAATTTTTATCGGCAAAATTTTTCTTCCGCTCCAGGAATGCGTGTTTAAGTTTTTCACTTGTCGGGCCAAGGTTAGAACCGCCCGAAGGCATCGGGTTGTAATCGATTGCGGATGGCCGAGGCCAAAAGTATTTATCGCTCTCAAATTTCTGGCCGATTAATTTAGAGCCGATAATTTTTCCGCCCTTCTCTATAAAGCTCCCGCTGGCCTTGCCGGGAAATAAAACTAAAGAAGCAAGTGAGATGAAAAGAGGGTAAATAACACCGGTAAGAATCGTGATTATCACAAAATATTTTATGGTTATTAAAATTTGCTTTTTCATTTTATCATCTCATGTTTTTTAAATATAGTATAAAAAATAGAATGCAGATCGAACGGATTGAGTAGATATTAACAGATCAATCAGTTGAATCTGTGTGCTATTAGTTTGATATTTTTCATACCAACCCGATGGCTGTGATGAATAAGTCAATTAACTTTATCCCGATGAACGGCACAATCAAACCGCCGGCGCCGTAAATCCAAATGTTGCGTTTCAATATTGCCGCGGCTCCTTCTGGTCTGTACTTTACCCCTTTAAGCGCAAGCGGTATTAAAAGAATGATAATTATCGCGTTGAAAATTACCGCGCTGAGAATTGCGCTTTGAGGTGTTGCAAGCCGCATAATGTTTAATACGGAAAGGGGCCCGTCGGTTAAATGTTTAGCAAAAAGAAAAGTTGAAATTGCCGGTATGATGGCAAAATATTTTGCCACATCGTTTGCAATGCTGAATGTTGTTAAAGAGCCGCGCGTCATTAAAAGTTGCTTGCCGATTTCAACTACTTCGATCAGCTTTGTAGGATTACTGTCGAGGTCGATCATATTTCCAGCTTCGCGCGCGGCTTGAGTTCCGCTGTTCATCGCTATTCCAACGTCGGCTTGCGCAAGAGCCGGGGCGTCGTTTGTTCCGTCGCCGATCATTCCAATCATCTTGCCGGAAGCTTGTTCTTCGCGGATTCTTTTTAATTTGTCTTCCGGTTTTGCTTCTGCAATAAAATCGTCCACGCCGGCTTCTGCGGCAATTGCGGTTGCGGTCAACGGATTATCGCCGGTTATCATCACTGTCTTAATTCCCATTTTACGAAGCTGCGCGAAGCGTTCCTTAATTCCGCCCTTCACAATATCTTTTAACTCTATAACGCCGAGCACTTTTAAATTTTCTGCAACAACAAGAGGCGTCGAACCTGCTTTTGAGATATCGTTTACAATTTGCTGTACATTGGAATTGAAAATTCCACCGCCGCTCTCGACGTAATTTTTAATTGCATCGGCGGAACCTTTCCTAATTATTCTTTCCCGCTTCGCTTCACTTTGGACAGTCGAAGCGGACCGGGTACTTTCTCCATCGGAAGAATGAATATCAACGCCGCTCATCCTTGTTTGGGCCGAAAAGGGAATGAAATGTGCATCAAGTTTGGATATATCTCTTCCTCTTAAACCGAATTTTTCTTTTGCAAGAACAACTATGGATCTTCCTTCCGGTGTTTCATCGGAAAGAGAAGATAGCTGCGCGGCGTCTGCAAGATTTTCTACCGAAATTCCGTTGGCCGGTATGAATACCGAAGCCATCCGGTTTCCCAATGTAATTGTTCCGGTTTTATCAAGAAGAAGAACGTCGATATCTCCGGCGGCTTCTACCGCTCTTCCGCTCATCGCGATAACGTTATGACCGAGTAGGCGATCCATGCCGCTTATTCCAATTGCGCTAAGCAATCCACCGATTGTTGTAGGTATTAAACAAACAAGCAACGCCACTAACACCGGTATCGAAACAAATTGACTGATATTAAATGTACCGGTTTTATAGTATTCGATAAAAACACGAATTGTAATTACGACCAGCAGGAACAAAATGTTAAGCCCGGAAAGAAGAGTTGAGAGAGCGATTTCGTTGGGAGTCTTTTTGCGTTTTGCACCTTCGACGAGCGAAATCATTTTATCAAGATAAGTGCTTCCCGGGTCTGCGGTAATTCGAATAACAATTCTATCGCTTATAACTTTTGTGCCGCCTGTAACTACGCTTCTGTCTCCTCCGCTTTCTCTAATTACAGGAGCGGATTCTCCTGTGAGTGCGGATTCGTCAATGCTCGCAACACCTTCGATTACTTCTCCGTCGGATGGTATAACATCGCCGGCTTCGCAAACCACGTGATCGTTGGTTCTTAATTCGGTTGCGGAAACCTTTTCTTCTTTTCCGTTTATTAACTTGCGGGCAATTGTTTGTGTGCGTGTTTTGCGTAAGCTTTCGGACTGCGCCTTGCCTCTTCCCTCGGCAACTGCCTCCGCAAAATTTGCAAAGAGCACCGTGAACCAAAGCCATATTATAATTTGAAGCGTGAAGCCGGAATAATAACCGCTGAAAACATCTTTGATAAAAAATAAAGTTGAGAGCGCCGCTCCAACAGCTACCATGAACATTACCGGATTTCTCAACAAGACCTTTGGGTCTAACTTTTTAAATGAATCTATAATTGCCTGCCTGATGATAGCTTTATCAAATAACTTTCTCTTGCTTTTATTTTTTATTGAATCCATTTCTTTAATCCTATCTTTCAATTTTGCCTTGTATTTAGAATGTAAATCCCTGTCCCATGAGTAAATGCTCAAGTATAGGGCCGAAGGACAACGCAGGGAAAAATGTTAACGCGCCGACTATTAGAATTTGGAATGTCAGAAGTAATCCGAAAAGAAGATTGTCTGTTGCAAGTGTTCCGGATGAAACCGGCGTAATATTTTTCTTAACCAGGTTGCCGGCAATTATCATAACAGGGATAAGAACGGCGAACCTGCCGATAAACATTGCCAGAGCCATCATCAAATTGTAGAAAACCGTATTTGTATTTAACCCTGCAAAAGCGCTGCCGTTATTTCCGGCGCCGGAAGAAAATGCGTAAAGAATTTCGGAGTAGCCGTGCGGACCAGCGTTGTTAAGACTTGATAACCCTGCATTTGTTTTTAAAGCAATTGCCGAGAACAATAAAATTACAGCACTTGGAGTAAGAATACCGATTATGCCCCACTTTATTTCATACGATTCTATTTTCTTTCCAAGATATTCCGGCGTACGACCGATCATCAATCCTGCAATAAATACCACCAGCATAATGTGCAGCAGCATTCCGTAGAGTCCGCTTCCTGCCCCGCCGAAAATAATTTCTCCGAGCTGTATATTTAAAATTGTAACCATGCCTGCAAGCGGAGAAAGACTATCGTGCATCGCGTTAACGGAACCGTTCGATGCGTCCGTTGTTGCTGTAGACCAGAGCACGCTGTTCATAACTCCGAACCGCGATTCCTTTCCTTCCATCAAGCCGCTTGTTTGAAAGACCGGGTTGGTCGAGTATTCCGCATAAGCGGAGATAACAAAACCGAGAAGGAACATAAACAGCATAACGCCGTAAATCATCCATGCCTGCTTTTTAGAGCCGATTAGTTTGCCGTACGTAAATATCAATGCAGCCGGTATTAATAAAATAGCAAGCATCTCCAGGAAATTTGAGAAAGGTGTTGGGTTTTCGAAAGGGAAGGTGCTGTTGGCGTTAAAA
>JAKAHQ010000069.1 GCA_021814855.1 Bacteroidota bacterium
TGGATTAAACGGATTGGGATAGTTTTGATCGAGCTTATATGAAGTAGGCAGAAGCTCAACGCTTTCATTAACGCCCGTAACGCCGTTGCTAACATAAGCTCTAATTAAATAGAGCGCGATGGAAGTATCGCTGTCGGAAACAAAATACCAGCCGGCGCTGCCTGAAGAGGCATCTTTTGCAACCAAATATGTGTAGCTATGATATGGAGAATTAGTAATTTTAGAAGTGATCATTACATTATTATACGCGCCTGTGGCGCCGGTATATTTGCCTTTGACAGGAAAAGCTACAACAAAACTGGAACTCGCGTCAATATTCTGCGAACGTAAATCATAAGTTATCCAGTTTGGATACGGCTGCTCGTAAACATAAGGTTTGGGATTTACAAGGTCTGGAATAGTTTTACCTGTAACCGTAAACGTAGCGAGTTTTGTACTTAAAAAATTGCTTGTGCCTGCTTTCCATATACCTCCTTCTATTGGA
Source organism: Bacteroidota bacterium (assembly GCA_021814855.1). The sequence goes on from JAKAHQ010000069.1 coordinate 485, forward strand.
ACCGTATTTCTTAGCGCAACGCGAATAGAATCTAATTTCATACCGGCAATTCCGTCAAACCGCACAGCCATTGTATCGCCGACCGACCAGGAAAAAATACCTGTCGGCTCGGTTTGATCGTACGCAATTTCTTGAACTAATTGCTGTGCTGTACCGGTAGAAGAATATGTATAAGCAAAAGGTCCGTTACTGAATACGCTTTTATTGTTGTGATAAATCATAAAAGCAATATTGGAGTATGTTGTTCCGAATCCGGGTACCGAGAAATTTGAATTCGTCGCAACATCGACAATCTGTTTTCCGCCCGTACCCGTTTCAATCGCTTTAACTTTTATATCCGTGTTGCCGTTTGTGTTGGTCGTAAAATTTAGATTAGTGCCGGAAATATATGACAAATATTGAACGCCTTGTTTATAAACGGAACTGCTTGCCGAGGTATTCGGATTTGCCAAAACATTTGCCGTAACCGCCGGAAGATTTGGGTAATCGTATCCCCATTTTGAATCTACTGATTTGTCATTCAAATAATTTGCTATCCACCAATCGACGGTAAAATTTGCAAAATTTCTGGTAGGGGCAAAATTTGGAAAGACGTCTACATTGAAGGCGTTATCGTCCGTCAATTTCGATTGAACAAATTTGCCAAGCGCGGCTGTGCCGAGCTGTTCCTTAACATATAAGAAAAATCTTGCGGCGCGGCCGTAATCGCTTAAAACATCTCCGGGAGGATTATTATTCCATGTAAAAGTTGGTACGTTGGTATGTCCAACAAAGTCGGATTGAAGTCTTAACGGGTAACCGCAAACAACTTCGGCAATCATGGAACATCCCTCGTTAAAGAAATCGGAATTTTCCGTAGTGCGGTGATAGTTCCATTCAATCATGTGTTGAAATTCATGAGCGGTTATTTGCAGCGCGGTAGATAGGTCGCTAGAACTCATCAAATCAAGCGGATTGCAATCCATATAATAAAATTCACCGACATTACTTTGAATATAGGTAGTGACAGGATATTCGTTTACGGGTGAAAAATAACCTGCAGTGAAGCCGCCCGAACCTTTAAAGCCATCGCGAATGTTAAGTATTACAATAATTATTTTCGGGTCGCCGTCAACATCCGGTGGATTACCAAATGTATTAACATCCATTTCATAAACGCCTTTTGTCGGATCGGCAGGAGTAGTATTGTCGAACGCATTTATAATTTGGTCTACGGCATTTTGGTTAACATGCCCGGCTGTCCAAGCAGAATCTTCTACGAAGACATAACAATTCTTGCCGATGCCGCGGCAGGTGGTCGGATCGGAATAGAATCCGTTTGTTGTAAGATCCTGCGCGTACCAATTTTTCTGGGTTCCTACAGTAAAATTCCACGCTGTTTTCTTTAATGAATTAACCGGCGCGGAAGCTTTACTGAAATCAATTCCGTTAGCTTTATAAAATTTTTCCAGTAAGGGATGGGCATCAATTAAATATTTTCCCTCTGAACTTGTTTTTTCATCGGTTATTTTTTTAACCATCATCTTATTTTGAGCAAACACTGTAAATGTAATTACAAGCATTGCCGCGGTAAGAAAAATAAATCGTTTCATTATACTCTCTTAATTTGTATTGTTTTTTGTAATTATCGGAATAACCTTTTCAACAACAAGGATTGTACGGTCACCTTCTTTTCTTGAATCGCCGTACTGTATATAATAGCGGCTTCCCTGGTGCTGCATTAGTTCTTTATGCAGTTCATCGCTGCATTGAAGTATGTAGGTTTTATTATCGTCGGATTGGATTGCAAGTTTAGTAAACGGTTCGTTTCCAACAACGGCAATGTAACCTTTTACCACATTATCCTGGTTACTGCTTCCGCAGCCGCAGCTGCAACCGTAAATTATCACCAATGAGAAGATCGTAAAAAACGAAAAGAATAGCAGTCGGCGATTCATAATTTTTTCCCGGCTTAGTTTTTATAAAAATAAATAAATCAAATCGCTTTTATAGGGTCAAAATAAATAGACAACATTAGAACAAGTTTAATAAGTATAAGGTTTAATTCACGCAGGGAAAAATTAATACTTATAAATTAGTTGTCCAACAGCAGAGGAGGAATAATTCTAGAAAAGCAGATCGATTAAAACAACTAATTGTTCCCCTCAATTACGCGTAGTGCCTCGTTTAGCTTTGCATTCGTATTCACCGTATCGAAAAAGAGATTTTCATGGCCCATCAGATCTCTAAGAGTCAGCTTACCCGTAACAGAATCAACCGCGTCTTGAATTGTTTTCCACAAGGATCTGACCGAGCAGTCGATTGAATTTGTGCAAATATCCGCCGCGCCTGAATGAGAGTTGCAGAATTCATCGTCGAAGAGTCTTCCGCCTAAAACGGCAAGTACATCGCCGATGTAAATTTGTTCTGCGGGACGGGTAAGCGTGTAGCCGCCAATTTGTCCTCGCGAACTTTCAAGAAATCCGCCGATGCGCAGGGTGCGTAAAATTTTACCCGCGTTATGTTCGGTTAAACCTTCCGCTCGGGCTATTTCAGGAATAGTAAGCGACTTTTCAATAATCGAAAATTTCGCTATTCGCAAAAGGCATCTTAAACCGTATTCTTCTTGTGCGCTGAATTTCATTTCTAATCCAACTTCCCCTTACCCCCTCCTTAACAAGGAGGAGGCGGCTTTAGCCGGGGGTGGTCTTAATTGTTATTTAACGGAATTTTTGAACCGCATGAAACCGCGTGAACCAACTCGGAATATTTCTCCGGCGAAATTGAAGGTCCGGCAGCCGAACAATATGTTTCGAAAGCGGCTCTTAAATCGTAAGCTATTTCTTCCGGTCCTCTTCCTTCTATATGATGGCGCGGCATAACGAACAAAATTTTTCCATCCTTAAATAAAGCTATGAAAGGAGAAGACGGAGGAATGTTTGTTAAATATTTTTCTCTCAGGTAATCAACCGCGTCGCGGTCTTGACCGGCAAACACGGTAATAAATTTATCCGGTATAACATTATGCTGCAAAGAAAGCGTTACGCCGGGGCGCGCGCTGCCGGCAGCGCATCCGCAGACGGAATTGACGAAAACAAGAACGGTGCTTCCTTCTTGTTTCGAAAGAACATCCTCGACTTGTTGAGGTGTAACGGTTTCTTCGAATCCTACGTAAACAAGTTCATCCCTCATCGGTTGAACGGCTTCGGGATCGTAAATAGGCGGTTTAATATTTATGTTGTACATCTCTAAGTCCTTTCAAAAATAATTAGGTAAAACTTTTACTCTCTTCTTCATCGCGATTAATAAGATTAAATTCATGATATTTATAAAAATCCCAATTCCAGCTTGGCTTCTTCGCTCATCTTTTCCATACTCCACGGCGGCTCCCACACAAGATCTAGGTAAACTTCTTTCACTTCCGAAATGCGTTTAACTTTTTCTCTTACTTCGCCGGGTAAGCTGCCGGCAACCGGGCAATGCGGCGAGGTTAAAGTCATCTTTAAATAAACATTTCCCTCATCGTCAAGTTTTATTTCGTAGATCAAGCCAAGTTCGTAAATATCCACCGGTATTTCGGGATCGAAACAAGTTTTGAGCACCGAGATAATTCTCTGTTCCAATTTTCCTTTGTCTATCATATCAAGCAAACATTTTTTTTACTTTTAAAATGCCTAAAACAAGCTTGTCGATTTCTTCCATTGTATTATAAAATGAAAACGACGCTCTTGCCGTGGCCGGAACATTAAACCGCTGCATAACCGGCTGGGTGCAGTGATGCCCTGTTCTAATTGCAATTCCGTCAGTATCTATTATCGTTCCTATATCGTAAGGATGAATTCCTTCTATTACGAAGGAAACAACGGATGCTTTTTCTTTTGCCGTGCCGATAATACGGAGTCCTTCAATAGCCGATAATTTTTCAGTCGCGTACTTCAGCAAAGTATTTTCGTGCACAACCAATTCCGACCGATCGAACTGATCAAGATAATCTATTGCGGCGCCAAGACCGATTCCGCCGGCAATGTTTGGAGTTCCGGCTTCGAATTTTCGGGGAAGATCATCGAAAGTTGTTTTTTCAAATGTAACTGTTCTTATCATATCGCCCCCGCCTTGATAAGGAGGCATCATTTCCAGGTACTCGGTTTTTCCGTAAAGCACTCCAATGCCTGTTGGTCCAAAAACTTTATGGCCGGAGAAAACATAAAAATCGGCATCGAGTTCCTGCACATCAACTTTAAGATGCGGTATAGCCTGTGCGCCGTCGAGCAAAACCGGTATTCCTTTCGAATGGGCTATATCAATAATTTTTTTCACGGGATTAACAGTGCCGAGAGCGTTTGATATATGAACAACAGAGACAAATTTGGTTTTCTCGTTGATCATTTTTTCGTAAACATCCATATCAAGTTCGCCGGCGTCGTTCATCGGAATGACCTTCAGCTTAATATTCTTACGATCGCAAATCAACTGCCAGGGAACAATATTGGCGTGATGTTCCATGTTGGAAACTATAACTTCGTCGCCGTCATTAAAAATTTTAGCACGGCAGAGAGTTGAAGCGACAAGATTAATAGCTTCCGTGGCCCCGCGGACAAATATAATTTCGGAAGCGCTCATAGCGTTTATAAACTCTTTAACCTTCAGTCGAGCCGTTTCATATTGGTCGGTCGCAAGTTCGCTGAGGAAATAAAGTCCGCGATGAATGTTTGCGTTGTCGAAAGTGTAATAATGATTAAGCGCGTCAATTACAGCCTGCGGTTTTTGCGACGTAGCGGCGTTATCGAGATATACCAACTGTTTACCGTTAACCTGTCGGGATAGTATTGGAAAATCTTTCCTCACCTGCTCGACGTCAAATTTTCTTTTTATTTCGGATTCAGTCTTAATCACATCCCATCCTTAATTTTAGCAGGAAATAATCACTCAACTTTATTTTCAATTTCAACTCGATGCAGACGCTCAAATATCATGTGATTGAGTTGCTCTTTTAACGCTTCGATTTTAATTTTCTCTATAACATCGTTGGCAAACGCTCTTATCAGCATAGATTTTGCTACTTCCTGCGGAACCCCGCGCGATCTTATATAAAATTCGGAATCTTCATCAAGCTGACCAACTGTTGTGCCGTGGGAACATTTAACATCGTCGGCAAAAATTTCCAATTGCGGCTTTGTGTCTATCTTAGCAGTCTTGGAAAGCAGAATCGTTTTATTAGACTGATAAGCATTTGTTTTCTGCGCGTCTTGACGAACCATGATTTTACCGTTGAAGACGCCGCGCGCGTTGTCATCCAATATTCCCTTATACAATTCGTTGCTCATGCAATTCGGTTTGGCATGATCTGCAAATGTATGGTTATCAATATGCTGGCTGCCGCGAGCCAGGTACAAACCGTAAAAATGTGTTTCAATGTTCTCGTCGTCGAGAACGGAATTAATATCGTTTCGAACTATCGCACCGCCGAAATTCAGGTTGTAATGGTTGAAAACGCTGCCGCGTTTTTGAAGCGCCTGTACTTTTTCAACGTGGTAAGAATCGTCTTTTTCGTTTTGTATTTTATAAAGATCGATGATTCCATTCTCACCCAAGTAAATTTCCGTGATAATGTTGTTGAAATATTTCCGCGATCCGGTTCCGCGATAGTTTGAGATAATACTTACATTAGAATTTTTTCCGGCAAGAATTAAATTGCGCGGTGCGGATAAAACAGGGCTCTCTTCGCCGGCATTCAGATACAATATTTGGAAAGGCGTTTGAACAACGGTATTTTCAGGTACAATTAAAACAAATCCGTCATACGCGTACGCGGTATTTAAAGAGTTAAAACCATTTTCGGTTTTTGATAATTTATTGAAGTGCTGGTTAATTACCTGGGGATGCAATCGATAAATATTTCTGAACCCGCCGGCAATTACGCCTTCTGGTAATTTTTTTATTTCGCTCAGCTCTTGGGAGTATATCCCGTTCACAAAGACAAGCAAATTAAAATCGAAGTTATCGAACAAATATTTTTGGATGTCGTTCTTATCAATTGCTGTTGAAGCCAAATTAACGGCCGGAACAAAGTTATCCGAAAGTATCGGTGTTACATCCGTATATTTCCACTCTTCGTTTCTAAGAGTCGGAAAATTGATTTGACCTAATTCAGATATCGCTTGCCGGCGAAGCTGATGAAGCGGCGATTTCGATTCGCCGTTTAATTTCTTTTCGAATTCCGTAAAGTTGGAAAGATACCAGTCTTTTATTTTCTGAGATTCCATTTTATTGCTCATGCTTTCATATTCAGGCATTTTGTGATTCCAGTTCGGGATCCTTTACCCAGTCGTAGCCTTTTGCTTCGAGTTCGAGAGCCAACTCTTTTCCACCGGTTTTAATTATTCTTCCTTTATAAAGAACGTGCACAAAATCGGGCTGTATATAATCCAACAATCTTTGATAGTGCGTGACTACCAAGACAGCATTGTTTTCATTCCTATAAATGTTTACGCCGTTTGAAACAATTTTAAGCGCGTCAATATCAAGACCGGAATCCGTCTCGTCAAGAAGAACAAATTTCGGTTCGAGCATCAGCATCTGGAAAATCTCATTCCGTTTTTTTTCACCGCCGGAGAATCCAACATTAACCGACCTACTGATTAAATTTTCATCGAGGCCCAAAATTTTAGCTTTCTCTTTAATCCTTTCTAAAAATTCTTTTGGAGTAAGATCGGCAAGCCCTTTGTACTTTCTTATTTCATTAATTGCCGTTTTTAAAAAAGTAGCGTTGCTTATTCCCGGTATCTCAATCGGGTATTGAAAAGCCAGGAACATGCCTTCACGCGCGCGGGTTTCCGGATCCATGTCCAGCAAATCTTTATCAAGAAACGAAACGGAACCTCCGGTTACTTCGTAACTTGAATTGCCTGTTAAAACATTGGCAAGCGTACTTTTGCCGGAACCGTTTGGACCCATAATAGCGTGGACCTCTCCCGCTTTAATTTCAAGGTTAATTCCTTTGAGTATTTCTTTACCTTCAACGTTAGCTCGCAAATTTTTAATCGATAACATTTATTCTCCTTATAACCTAAAAGCAGTTAGCTAATAGCTTTTAGTCTTTATAAAAATCTTTATTTAGTTAACTGTTTTATCATTCTTAATTCTACATTTTGCATTCGAATTATCCCACGCTTCCTTCTAGACTTATCGCCAAAAGTTTTTGAGCTTCCACGGCAAATTCCATCGGAAGTTCGTTAAAGACTTCCTTACAAAAACCGTTAACAATCATGTTCACCGCATCTTCCGTTGAAATGCCGCGCTGATTCAAA
>JAKAHQ010000070.1 GCA_021814855.1 Bacteroidota bacterium
CACGCCTAAAATTGTAGTCGAAGGATATCTTTGCCCCGGTCAGAAAGTCAGGAACATTCGGGTGACAAGAAATATACCTCTTAATACTTCGCCCAACCCGCTTAGTGTAATTCTATCCGGTGCGGATGTTAGAATCGTTGACTTACAAACGAATAAAGAATTCAATCTTACATATAACCGTACCGATTACGCGTTCGAATACAACGGAAGCGATCTTTCAATCAATTACGATGATAGTTACCTCATTAATGTTAACGCCGATATTGACGGAAGAAATTTACAAACGTCGGCAACCACACGCGTACCAAGAGCCGGATTCAAGATTAACTTGGAAAACTCAAACATCCTGCCAATGTATTACCGCGAGCGCGACGAAAATAATAATGTAAAGAATTTCTCTATCGCTTTTTCACCTTCGCCGGCAACGGAATTTTATGTTTTCTCAATTGTTCCTTTGGATGCAAGCGACTCCACTTTTAATTATGACAACGCTTATGTGGCAGTAGACAAGGAAGACGTGGCTAAGGAACTCGATAGATTTAAATATCAGTTAAGGTGGCTTCAAAACGTTAACTCGTACGGTGAAGAAATTATATTTAATGTGGATTGGATCAATCTATGGTTTTACGGCAGATATAGAATTATTGCGTATGCCGGCGACGATAATTACAAAAATTACGCTCTCACTTATAAAATGGTCCAGGAGTTCGACGGTAATTTCCACGAGCCAAAGATGAAGTTAAGCGGCGACGGAATTGGCGTCTTTGCTTCGGTTATACCGGATACGGTTTATATCGAGATAAAGAGAAGATAGCAATGCTATCCGACCAAATTATTCGGTACCGAACAATAAGCTAAAAAGGAATTGATTTAAGAATAACGAACAAGGATTTTTGATTTAAGAAATTCTAATCAAAAATCAGTGTCCGTTAATGGGAAAAGTTTTTAACAACCCGACCGGAAGCGAATTAACTTTTTTTCTCTCTAAGTTTTCTTTCAACTGCAAATTTAGCGGATGCAATCGTTTCCCTGTTGACCTTCTCGGTAATTCTGCCGCGTGTAATATCTTCAATTGTAAGGTAACCGTTCATGATAAGCAGCTGAAGAATCATATTGTTCGCAACTGTATCCGGGCTGTATCCTTCCGCAATATAAAGCCGGTCGGAGTCTTCGTAGAATTCATTTGCAAACTCCGGATTGCTCGGAAGACTCATCAAATGCTCGTAAGATTCGCTGAATGAGTTCAACTCAATATTTATGTTTGGCGTAACAAGAAGCGGACTAAATTCCTTTGCCGGATCAATTGACTCAAACCCTTTAACTCCGGAAAGATCGATCGGCGTTTTCAAGTCATCCACGCGCACAAACCTGGATTTGCGCATTCTTTCCATCTGGAAGAGAAGGAAATTATACCGGCACACTTCGCTGTTGTGCTTATGGCCGTTAAATATGTGTTTGTATTTTTCATAGACAAGCTGCTGTACAAAATTCTTTTTCTCGTTGATATCGTGTCTCTGGATTCTAACTTCCTGGATCATCGTTTTCATTTCTTCGGCTGCGGCTTGCGGACCGGAAATTTCCTTACCTTTTCTTCCGAGATCGGTAGAAAGAATTCCCAGTTTGATTTTTCTACCGTTGCCGGTGCCGTCGTTTCCGCCTTTAAGTATCTCTATCAAATGCCTGCGCGATTCAAGCTGCCCTTCTTCCGCCACAAAAGGCTGACCGGCAGGAGTGCTCGCAAGGGCATTGAAAATGTTCATGAATATTTCTTTATCGAGCAAGAAATCGTGCTTTGTATCCTTCGGCTTATTTTCGTTATCCGGGTCGGGCGTGGTGCATACCGCCGTAGCTGCAAATCTGTTCTTGATAATGTCGAAATTCACCTTGCTTATTTTATAGGAATTATTTTTTTGTTTGAATTTTTTGCCGACAAAAATTTTATTAATCACGTCTTCAATATCAATCTTATCGATCATCTTATAAGAAGCACAGAGGTAATACTTATTTGTAAAGTCATCGAGTTCCCAATCTATAACGTCGTCGATGTAATTGCCGTGCTTATCCATCACCTCGACAATATTTTTATCGCCGGTATAGCGCAGCAGAGTTCGTTGAAGGTGCGGGTTATCCGAGCTTGTAGCTTTCTCCTTTCTTTCGCCGTGGGAATCGCGATACCACAAAAAGTTTTCCGGATTTTGATAACGCGTAATGCCCGCTTCAGCGCGTGCAAAGTTGCTCGCGGTAAGCATTATATCTATCTTAAACGGCATTGTAATATCGCACAAACCGCTTATTGTGCTTCGCCAGTTTAAATCTTCGATGTTGCTGTCCGCCGCTTTTGCGAATAGCGAATAATAGTACTTAATAAAATCCGGGTCGAAATCCGTTACGCGCGAAAAATCGCCTTCCTCAGTTCCCAATCCGTAAAGGTTGCCTTGATCATCGGGGAATAAATAGAACATGTCTCCGGCAATCATTTTAATTGATCGAACGCCCTGCAAATCTTTTCTAAGCCACTTAAGCATCATCGCCGCGAGCATTTCGGATTTACCAACGCCGCTGTCGCCGCTTATCTGAACGACGAATAAACTGCCGTCATCTTCCTCAACTGCGAATAACGAACCGTGAACCGGAATTCCACCCATCTCTTTTACTTTTTCGTTCATCATTGTGAGCCACGGCTTCTTGATGTTGCCGAAGTAATCCACTTCCTTTTTGAGAGGTGTAACCAGCGTTTTAATATTTCCATTCGGTCCCTTCAAATCGAAATACCCGATCTGCGGAAACGACAAAACTTTTTCGGGCGCGCCGTAGAATAGAATAACGTCCGGCACAAACTTCTTAACGTCTTCAACGCTTATTTCGTCGGCTTGAATTAGCCGGTAGTTATCCGTAAGATATTTTATATAACTCTTCTGAAACACATAAAGAATTTTTACAAGACCATGTTTAATAATCTTGCAGCGGTAATCGTTCTCGTCCATATTATCAATAAAGTTAGCCATTCTTCTTCCAAAGAAAACGGAAGCCGGTTTAATATCCATACTTTTGATAAACTCGTGCGGCTCGGAATAATTTCTTTCTTCGTTTCCGTTTTCGGGACGGTCTGCTTTATGGAACGGGTAAACGCGTTTCTTTGAATCGGTAACAATACGTGTTCTTGTCTGAACGGTTTGTTCGAGTCCAATTACGCCGCATTTAGTCATCACTTTTTTAACCCAATCCAAAGTATCGCCGCCGTCGGTTTCCATTTTAAAATCTTTATGAATTGTAATACCGTGCTGAATCATCTCGTTGATGCTTGAGTTCTGAGTTTTGAATTCGGTCTCGATAAACTTTATCAATGTGTGGTTATACTTTTCATAATATTCCGTCGAGCGGGTTCGATTCATAATGTTGATAAGGAAAAGCGATACGTTGCGCACTTCGTTATGAAGTTCCTGCTGGGTAATTTTTATATTGCCGGAAGTCAAAATTCTGCTGTTGATCTCGGCAAGCTCTTCATTCAGAATATCAAAAACGAATTTTTCCGAAATCATCCTGGCTTCGTTGTCGCTTCTACTCTGAAGGGTTTTATTCAGCAAATCAATTTTCGCCTCTATCAATTTTTTCAGCGCATCGTTTCTATCCAGCAGATAAAACCGCAGCAAGCTCTCGTCGTCGGTCAACCCTTCTCTTAGAACAAATTCCTTGCAAGAATTTTTAACGTAACCGATCAAAAGGGGTTTAAGACTATCCGCCAAACCGTAATCGGAAACTTGCGTAACAAAATTCTTTACTTCATTTACAAGATTAAACTCGTTTACGGATTTTCCAACCACCTCTTCAAATTTAACAATCGCGGTGTTGATAATTTCCCGTATGGTCGGCTCGGTGCCGATATGAGCGAACGGAAGATTAAAATGAAGAAGCAACTCTTCGATATATTTTCTAAGAATCCTGTTCGTGCCTTCCAGCTTGGCCTTATCGCCGGTTATATCTCTCGACGCATTTAAAGCGAGTATTTTAACCTTTGAATCCGAGAACAATATTTTTTCCATCTCGATCAATATCTCGGTCATAATATTTTTCTCGTCGGCATCGTCGAGCACATAGCTGTTGGGCTGGAAATCGATTTTATTGTTGATGTACTTAAGAATTGTCGCCTTTCCGTATTTGGAGACAACCGTATTGAAATCGAGATATTTTATTGCCGGAATGTTTTTATAAATCTGCGGCAGCAGGTTCTCGTATATTTTTGTAAATGCTTTACTGCCGATGAAGCTTTTTAAATCCGTGCAGCTGCCCACATTCTCGTAAAATTCGAATACGGAATTCTTTGAACCGCGAATTGTATTTATTGTAACGCCGGATTCGTTCGGGAATGCGTGGTACAAAGTCATAAACGGATTTATGGTAAGACTGTTCTTCGTAACCTTATTTAGATTCCTGATTATGCTGTAGTCTTCAAAAACCTTACTCACAAATTCCAGGTCCGAAGTTGTTTGAAGGATTCCGTCCAAAATCTCATCCGAACGTTTTTCCTTATTCTTCGGTTCATTTTTTTCTTTGTGGAATAATTTCCAGTACTTCAAGACAATGCGAAGAGAGTTTTCAAATTCCTTACCGAAAATTTCGTAACTCTGATGCGAGCCCTCTACGTAATCGCCGAGAGAAAATCTTAAAAAGCCGGTTTGATACGGAAGAACCGATATGCCTCTGTGTTCGGCAAGTTTCTTTGTAAATTTTTCCAAATCCTGGAACGAGAAAAAGTCCTTAAGCAAAATATTGAAGAGATATGAACCGTCGGATTCCAAAATGGAACAATATTCCTCTGCATCTTCCTTTCTAATCACCTCGGCGGCAATTTGTTTAGCAAGCTGAAGCCGTTTATTGCACTCGCTCCGGAACAGCTTGTTAAGTCGGAACCGGTTGATTTCTTTTACAAAATGATCCTGATAATATTTATAGAATGGTTCGCCTTTATATTTAAAATCATCGGGCAAACCGAGAACATCCAGTTTGTCCAGCGAGACGAGCTCGTCGAGGAGAAATAAGTGTAGCGGACTCCCTTCAAACGGGGAAAATCTTTTTATGGATTGTTTCTTCTTAGCGCCGGATTTGCGCTCGGCATAACTGACAATTTCATCGTTAACATAATTTTCTATCAACGCCTTGATTTTATAACGCGATGCGTCCTTTGGAAGTTCGCTCTCCATCGTATCTTTAATTTTTTTTGCAAGCTGCGCCGCTTCAATTGTGTTTACAAGCATAAAGAGCGAGTTTGTATTTCCCCTCTCGATGCTGTTCTGCGCCTTGGCAAAATTAATTACGTCTTCCCTTGCGGGAGTTGCAATTACTGCGCCGAGTCTATTGCCGGTAGCTCCTAAGTTCTTTGTTGTCGATAAAGATGAAACAATACTTATATTCGGCAAAGAGCCGATGTTGTTCATCACGTAACGGGAAATTGTACGCCACTTCGGCTCATCGGGATCGTCAATCTTAATTGCGTCGCTGTATGCTTCATCCAAAAGTAATGTAATCTTATTATTGTTCATGAACTTCAGGAATTTGATAAGCGCAGGATTGTTGAAGTCAGTATAGCCAGATGGATTCGACGGATCATTAATAATAATCGTCAGGTTCTCGCAAAATCTATCCCACAATGTGCCGGTATCGTCGAAAAGCTGGAATGTATTTTTCATTCTATTAAGCCGGTGGTGCAGCCGCTCAAAGTCGATTCGCTTTTCTTCCGTCAATCCAACTTCGAGGTCGAATGGATTTATATCGAACCTATCTACCGGGAAAAGATCCTTGTATTCCCACGCCGCGTCTGTATTGAAAATTATGTAGGGGCGAAGTACGGCGTCGAAAAGAAGATCGCGGATAATCATCTGAACATCGTCCGCAATCGAAGTGATATCCAAATTGGCAAGATTACTTATGAATTCCTTAATTACCTTCTGTTGTTCGGGAGTCCGCTTTTTATATTCTTCATTTATACCGATATCAATTAAAAAATTTGTAAAGCGCCCCAGGTTATTCGATTCGTTCTCAACCTTGGTGATGAATTCCTTATATTTCTCAAGAAAAAGGTTCACACCAAAATTTTTATGAAAATGATTCCGCAGCGTTCTTGTGTAATTGTTGGGAATAATATCTATGATGGTAGTGCACTTATCGATAATTTTTTTGTCGATCTGCTTCAGAGGTCTTTGCAGAAGATATTCGCCGTATGTTCTTAATTGTCCCCTGCCGCCTCCTTCGACTATAGTAGCAATATTCACCTGCTCAATATTCGAATACATGTAGGCCTTGGTGCGCGATTCAAACTCGTTGATTAATTCCTCATTAAGCTTTTGAAGTTTAGCCGGCTCCTTACAAGTTTGGATCAGCACAATATAATCGCGAAGCTTTGTAATTGCATATTTATCTTTACTAATCTGGCGCGCATAGTCGTTGAATTTATAAAGAGTGATATCTTTCTTAAGATTATCGGTTTGGCCAAGCTGTTCATTTCTAAACAAGGTCAGTTCCTCTTCATAATCCGCAATCTTTTTTGCAGCACAGATCCGGAATTTTTCAAGGTTCTCATCGTTTACCTTATCCAATATCAATCTTAAATTGAGCTGTGTGTTTGCCAGAGCGCCAAGTTTTTTTGTATGAACCTTGTTCAACGTATTAATAATTTTATTATGGAATCCGAACACGAGCGAGGTATTTGTAGCCCGCGATTCCGGCGAATCATCAACTATAACAATGCGGGTTAGGTACGGAAACCATCTTATATCGTTAAAAATATTTTTACGCATGCTCTTTGCTTTAACAACGAATATGCTCGTCCGATCATTTTTAATGGATTCAAACAACGAATCCGGATCGGTGAACTCTATAACTTTTACATCCTTAGCATTGAAAATTTCGCTGAGGAAAAGATCGATAACCGTATCGGCTCCGCCGCCAACAACCGTGCGGATAAAACCGCTAAGTCCTTTAAATGTAATTGTTAATTCCGTCTTTGAAAGAAAATCTTTTTTCTCCGCGCTTGTTGTGTAATGAGTACTCTGAATAATCATTTGCTCAAGAACATCCATCAGGTAATTCCATTGGGATTCCTCTATATCTCCGTTCACGCCTATTACATCGCGGAATTTTCTAAGCTCGCCAACGTCGTCCCCGAGAACCAGTTTGTACATCAGATCAATCTGCTTTTGCGTAGCAGGCGGCGTGCCTATGGAAAAATCGTGTGTCTTGAGAATATTGGCGGTCTGTTTTTTTGCATCTTCATCCACAAGTTCGGTATCTATCAACGACTTCAGCTTATCGTCGAATTGATATTTCTTGCTTGTATATTGAAACGCTTTGGAATCCTCGTGCGGGAAAAGCATCAACGAAACATCTGCGTAGCCGGGAATTAATTCTTTCAGTTCAAGAATGTTTCTGTCAATTTCCAAACGTTGACGTGACGGATCGATTGCTTCATCGCAGCAAATCTTTACAAAATTTTTAAGATTATCCGTAATATGTTTCGGAAGAAAATTTTCCGATCTCTCCCCTAATAACATATACAGGTTGATTAAGTCCTTTGCATCGGACTGTAAATTCGAAATTGGTTTTCCCGGTAGTTGCATAGTTATACTTATTTATTTTTATTAAAAATTATTCTGTTTTGAAAGCCGGTTTAATTCAACGGTTAAGATTGTTTCTTG
>JAKAHQ010000071.1 GCA_021814855.1 Bacteroidota bacterium
ATGAGAACAACGGCGCCAAATTAAAATTTATCTCTGAAGATGATGAAGATACGCCTCGAGGAAATATTATGTATTTCAATCATCGAAGACCTCGACGTGGATGTTGCTGCTGTTGCGGCGATGATATGCCAATGAATATAAGAATGATGCATGATAAAGGGGCTAAAAAAATAATTATCAAGGAGTTTAAGGACGACAAAGAAAATAAAACCGAAGAAAAAAAGTAGACTACTACTTATCGGAGGGAATCGTTTCGATTCCCTCTTCATTTCATAAAATAGATGTGGTAAAATTAGCCGTGCTATCCCATTATCAAATAAAAACATAATTTTTTTGTTGCTTCAATTTTGTTATCCGCTTATCTTCAAATCAGAAATAATGGTCTAATATCTTATTTAACTTTGTTTTTTTAATCGCATGATTACAAATACAGAAAGGAATATCCACCTAATACGGAAAACCTAATCTCGGGAAATACGATCATAACAAATAGCATTAGGAGGTTTAAATGGAAATTTCCTCGGATGCTCTCGATCTCGACCGATTAAATGCATACTTGCAGAATTTGGAAAGAAGAATTTCCAGGATAGAGACTCATCTTCAGATCGATTCTCTTTCGGAAGAAGAAGGATTAAAATTACCTGCCGGACTTACACAAAAGTTTTCCAATCAAACCGAAACACTTGAAGATACAATTGGTCAATATTGGTTTGCGAAGGTTGGAATCGTGTTCCTTTTAATAGGAATAGTTTTTCTTCTAACGTTTCCTTACCAAAATTTGCCGCCGCTAATACCAAGTTTAACAGGATTTGTTTTGGCTGCGGTTATGCTTTTCATTTCGAGGTATTCAAGTAAATCTCTTCCGTTTCTATCACATTATATTTTTGGCGGGGGAATGATTTTATTTTATTTTTCAGTGCTTCGGCTTCATTTCTTTAGCGAGGTTCATTTTGTAGAAAGCCCGGCTATTGAAACCGGCTTACTTTTAATTGCGAGTTTGATCTATCTGCTGATTGCTTACCGCAGAAAATCCGTCTATTTGAATTTTATTGGAATTACACTTGCGGCTTCCTCTGCTCTCATTAGTAATAATTCATACGCCGTTTTTATTTTCCTTTTAGCTCTTTCTATTTACCTCGTTTTCTTGAGAGTCAAATTTTCTTGGAGCGGACTTTTCGGTTACGGAATTTCGATTGTCTTCCTGTCAAATTTACTCTGGTTCTTTAACAATCCTTTGATTGGCAATGAGGCGGTGATACAGGTTAGACCGATTATAAGTTTTTATTCATTGCTTGTTTTCTGTTTAGTCTTCTCCGGCGGAATTTTGTATCGTCACAAAGATGAAAAAGAGGATTCAAAAGTAATATCAGGCACATTTATAAATTGTTTATGGGGATACGGACTTTTTTTGATGTTATCCCTGGTCGATTATAAGGATATACTTCCTGCTTCTCACTTAATCGCGTCATTGTTATTCTTAATCTTAGCGGTATTTTTTTGGATGAAGGAAGAAAGCAAATATTCTACCTTTCTTTATTCAATGCTCGGTTATAGTGCGTTAAGTGTTGCCATCATCTCGCAATTTCCCAAACCGGATTTCTTTGTATGGCTGAGTTGGCAAAGTGTACTTGTTGTTTCCACTGCAATTTGGTTCAGATCTAAAATTATAATAGTGGCTAACTTTGGAATGTACCTCTTAATATTTTTCTCTTACCTGGCGCTGGCCGGCAGCTTTGGAATTATAAGTCTTAGTTTTGGTTTTGTAGCCCTGTTGAGCGCACGGATATTGAATTGGAAAAAAGATCGTCTCGATTTGAAAACCGATATGATGCGAATTGCTTATTTAGGTGCGGCGTTTTTCATCTTCCCGTATGCTCTTTATCATATTGTTCCTCAAAACTTGGTAAGTCTTTCCTGGACAGTCGTTGCTCTGATTTATTATTTCCTGAGTACGATATTAAAGAACAAAAAATACAGATGGATGGCTTTGCTTACATTTCTCTTAACTGTAGCTCATATTATATTCGTAGATATAACAACGCTGGACCCAAGTTTTAGGATTGTATCATTTATAGCTGTGGGAATTGTACTTGTGGCAATATCGATTTATTACGCAAGAGTTAAATCAAAGGCGGCTTTATTATCCGAAGAAGATTCTTTAGTGGATCATGGTAAATAAACTTAACTGATTATCAAAAAAATATTGAAACTATGAAACTGAGCAGAAGAAAATTTCTAAATACTTTGTTGGGAGTAGGAGGAATCGGAGGCGTTCTTTCCGTTTTTTATCCGATAATCTCTTATTTAATCCCTCCCAAAACCACCGAGCCGAAAGTCAATTCCGTTAAAGCGGGATCAAGTTCGGAATTTCCAACCAACAGTTCCAAGATAATTAAGTTTGGAAGGAAGCCGGTAATTCTTATCAAGACAGTCGACAATCAATATAAAGCGCTATCGGCAAGCTGCACTCATCTTGACTGCATCGTTCAGTATAAGACAGATACAAAACAAATTTGGTGCGCCTGTCACAACGGCACTTACGATCTTAACGGAAGAAATATTTCCGGCCCGCCGCCGCGCCCTCTTGAAGAGTATGACGTAAAAATTGTTAAGGATGAAATAATCATCACAAAGATGGGTTGAGGCAATGAAAAATTTTACTAGTAGAATTATTTCCTGGATTGATGAGCGGTACGATTTAACACCGGTCCGTAATCTTCTCGAACATAAAAAAGTACCGGCGCACAAATATTCTTTCTGGTATTACTTAGGCGGCGTAACACTCTTTTTGTTTATGGTTCAATTAATTACTGGAATACTACTTCTTCTATATTATAGACCGGGCGAAGATAGCGCTTATGAAAGCGTCCGCTTTATAGTAACCGAAGTTAAGTTTGGCTGGCTTA
Source organism: Bacteroidota bacterium (assembly GCA_021814855.1). The sequence goes on from JAKAHQ010000071.1 coordinate 2,907, forward strand.
TCAGAAATGTTCATAGCTGGTCGGCTAACCTATTGGTATTTGCCGCTTTCCTTCATATGTTCAGCGTTTTCTTTTCGCGCGCTTACGAAAAGCCGAGAGAGCTTACCTGGGTTACCGGTTTCATAATTTTAATTTTCTCTTTAGCGTTTGGTTTCAGCGGTTATCTCTTACCCTGGAATGAACTTGCATTCTTCGCTACAAAAGTAGGAACAGATATAGTTGGTGTTGTTCCCGTAGTAGGCAAGCCTCTAAAAGTACTTTTACGTGGCGGCGAAGATGTTACCGGAGCGACTCTGTCACGATTCTTCGGAATTCATGTTGCTATACTTCCCGCCATATTTACTTTCTTTTTAGTTCTGCATTTGCTCTTTATACAGCGGCAGGGAATGCATGAACCGGATGAATTCAAAAACTTGCCTGAAGAAAAGAAAAACTATATCCCTTTCTTTCCGGATTTTGCTTTAAAAGATCTTTTATTGTGGGTAATAGTTTTTAACATACTGATCTTTCTTGCGCTTTATTTTCCATGGGAAATTGGAAACAAAGCAGACGCATTTGCACCGGCTCCCAAAGGTATTCGGCCCGAATGGTATTTTATGTTCATGTTCCAATCATTAAAATTTTTGCCGGCCCACATTTTATTTATCGAGGGAGAGCTTCTGGGAGTTCTTTTCTTCGGGGTTGCGGGAATACTCTGGATGTTGATTCCTTATTTTAAAATAAAGAAGAAGGACGATAAAAAAGTCAGAACCCTAACCGTTATAGGAATTATAGTAGTCGTATTCATAGTTGTAATGACTGTTTTAGGATATCTATTATAGGAAGCCAAACGATGAAAAGAATAGTTTTTTATTTCCCCGTCATAATTTTTCTGTTTGTTTACTTCACGGCAAATGCTTCTGATAAAAAAGAAAATAAAGTGCCGCCGGCCAAGGTTGATCACTGCGTAGCGTGTCATAAGGAAATGGAAAATATGCCTGCCGATTTTTCGGAGAATGATATTCACCGCAAAGATAATTTTTCTTGTTCCGTATGCCACGGAGGAGATCCTTCCAGTCCGGACCAAGACGTTGCAATGAGTCCGGCTAAAGGTTTTATCGGTGTGCCGAAGAAAAAAGACATTCCAAAACTTTGCGGCAGGTGTCATTCCAATATTGACATTATGAGAGTTTATCAGCCGAGGATAGCTACTGACCAGGTGGAACAATATTACACAAGTGTGCATGGAAAAAAACTTTTGGCGGGTGACGAAAATGTAGCCGAATGTGCAAGCTGTCATACTGCCCATAGTATTATGCCGGTAAAAGATCCGCGCGCTTCGGTTTACAAATTAAACGTCCCTGGTACATGCAATAAATGCCACGGCAATTCCGAATTAATGAAAAAATATAATTTGCCAACCAACCAGCTTGAGGAATATTCCAAAAGCGTTCACGGGATTGCGCTTCTAAAGAATAATGATCTCGGCGCTCCGGCATGCAACGACTGTCACGGCAATCATGGCGCTATGCCTCCGGGAATAACTTCGATCTCTCACGTATGCGGTACATGTCATGTAACAAATATGGAATACTTCAACTCAACAAAAATGGCAAAAGCTTTTGATGAACAGGGATTTCATGCATGCGAACAATGCCACGGCAACCATGGAATTGTAAAACCAACCGATGAAATGATCGGTGTCGGCAAGGAATCAAAGTGCATCGATTGTCATTCCAACGGCGACGAGGGTTATGCGGCAGGGAAAAAAATGAAAACAGATTTGACTAATTTAAAAAATGCATTCGATACCGCGACTGCAAAACTAAACGAGGTTAAGGAAAAAGGGATGAACGATGTAGAAATTGGCTTCCTGCTTCAGGATGCAAAGCAGGATTTAATCCAGTCGCGAACACTCATTCATACATTCGATTCGATAAAAGTCGGGGCAAAAACAAAAGACGGCATCGAGATAGCGAACAGAGCAACTATACTTGCAGACAAACAAATCGACGAGTATTATACGCGCCGTAACGGATTTGCTGTAGCCACATTTGCATTTTTGATCATCGTGGTTGCGCTCTATTTCAAGATAAAAGACAGAGAGAAAAAGAAATAAATAATCCTTCCTAAAAATATTTCCGTAAAAATCCATTCTCGGATAAATAATTCCTAAAAAAGATTTTTTGGATATTTATCCGTTACTAACTAATTTTGTTCACGGAGGCAGATGTCCTCTATCTAACTAGAATTAATTACATAGATTTTAATAAAAGGTAACAAATGAAACTCAAATTGCCGCACTCGTCGCAAAACTGGCTATCCCTTATAGGCGCAACAATTGCTTTGATAAGTTTTTCAATGATTGTGTTTCTGTTTGTTGTGACTGCTTTTCAGGAACAGCAAAGGTCGTACTTGGGATTGGTAATATTCATTATTCTTCCCGCAATACTTTTCCTTGGTTTAATAATGATTCCGATCGGAATGTATTTAAAGGTTCGGAAGGAAAAGAAATTAAATATTATACCGCCGGATGAATGGCCGCACGTTAATTTAAACGATATCCGCCATAGAAACGCATTCATAATTTTCTCGATTGGAACAGCAATATTTCTTTTAGCAACAGCAGTTGGAAGTTATGAAGCTTTTAATTATACCGAGTCCGTACAGTTCTGCGGTAAAACTTGCCATGGCGTAATGAAGCCGGAGTTTACAGCTTATCAAAATTCTCCGCATGCAAAAGTTGCCTGCGTTGAGTGCCATGTTGGTTCCGGCGCCGGATGGTATGTAAGATCTAAGCTAAGCGGATTGTACCAGGTTTATGCCGTTACTTTGGGAACAGTGCCGAGACCGATTGAAACGCCAATTACAAATTTGCGACCCGCAAGAGAAACTTGCGAGGAATGCCACTGGCCGCAGAAATTTTATGATAGAAAACTGCGCACCGAGAAACATTACCTGGCCGATGAAAACAATTCCGAGTGGGATGTTACTCTTACGTTAAAGATAGGATCGCAAGTAAGCGCACTCGGCTATCAGGAAGGAATTCACTGGCATATAAATCCTAATGTAAAAATCGAATATAAATCTTCAGATAAAAAACGCCAGGTGATTCCATGGGTTAGGTACACGGATCTTAAAACAGGTAAAGTAACCGTGTTTGAAGATCAGGATAATAAAGCCGACGCAAAAGCTTTAGATACAATGGAAACACGTGTAATGGATTGTATGGATTGTCATAATCGTCCGGCTCATAATTACGCGCCGCCGGCATTTTTTGTCAATACCGGCTTGACCAACGGAACCATTCCGAAAGAGCTTCCGAAAATCAAAGCGGTGGCAATGGATATTCTCGGCCAAAAATTTGGAACAACCGATTCCGCATTGACAATTATTTCCCAGAAAATAAATTCCTTCTACAAAGAAAATTATCCCGACATCTATGCGAATAAAAAATATTTGGTGGATAAAGCTGTTGCCGGAATTGAAGATCAATTCAAGAAAAATATTTTTCCGGAAATGAAGGTAAGATGGGACGCATACCCGAATAATATCGGTCATCTGGAATTCATGGGCTGCTTCCGCTGCCATAACGATACGCACACTTCAAACCAGGGAACCGCAATTAAGAAAGATTGCAATCTTTGTCATGAAATCAATGCCGAGGGCTCACCGGATAAAATGGAATATGCGCCAATCAATACTTCGCTTGAGTTCAAACATCCCGGTACGGATGTAGGCGACTCGTGGAAAGAAATGAAATGCGTCGATTGTCATACCGGGCTTAATCCGTAAAATATATCTTTGTGCAAAATTAAGGACGCGCTCATCACGCGTCTTTTTTTTATGCTGATTGGCTGAGTTACCTTGCCCAAGAATCACATTTAATTCTTTCATATATTTTAAAAAAGAATAATCGATTTATTGAACATGATTGAAATATCGGATCTTCACAAAAGCTTTGGCGGCAATTACGTTTTAAGGGGAATCAATCTTCATATCAGGACCGGTGAATCGCTGGCAATTATTGGAAGAAGCGGATGCGGTAAAAGTGTTTTGCTTAAACACATAGTTGGATTGCTGATGCCAGATGCCGGTCATGTAAAGTTCGGCGGCAAAAATATTGACGATCTTGAGAGAAAGGAACTGTACAAGATTAGAAAGAAGTTCGGATTTCTTTTTCAAGGAGCGGCTCTTTTCGATTCTATGACGGTTGAAGAAAATGTTTCTCTTGCCCTCGACGAAGATAACCTTGGCTATTCCAAAGCAGAAATAAAAAATATAGTGGCGGAAAAATTGGAATTGGTTGGATTGCCCGGAACGCAGAACTTGAAGCCCGCGGAATTATCCGGCGGAATGAAAAAACGCGTGGGACTTGCCCGCGCTCTTGTAACAAGCCCGGATTACATTTTATACGACGAACCTACAACGGGCTTGGACCCGGTTATGTCCGATGCAATAGACGACTTGATCAAATCTCTCAACGTAAAGCTTAATGTTACATCTATTATTGTTACACATGATATGTTCAGCGTTAAAAATACCGCCGATAAAATAGCCATGATGCATGAAGGAAAAATTTATTTTACCGGAACACCTCAGCAGTTAATTGAAAGCAAAGATCCTGTGATAGAAAAATTTATTCAACGAACCGGTTTCTAATCATCTTTCGGTATGTATGAGCAAGACAAAAATTAAATATGTTTGTTCCAACTGCGGATACGAATCACTAAAGTGGCTCGGAAGATGCCCGTCTTGCGACAACTGGAATTCTTTCAGCGAAGAACTTATCGAGG